>CAUYTW010000305.1 GCA_963575715.1 Gammaproteobacteria bacterium
TGTCCGCAACAACGGCGCTGATAAAGACCGGTGCCACCGGAGGAGCCACCGGCGTCGCACTCACTTCGTTCGACAGCACGGTGGTTCCCGCCGGGTTGGCCGCAGCCATCTTGAAGAAATACGTTGTGCCATTGGTCAGGCCGGTAATCGTCACGCTGGTACCGGTGATCCCGGCCATGACCGGGGTTCGGGATTCGCCGCCCGCCGTAATTCCCTGATAGATTTTATAACTCGCTGCATCCGCCACCGCCGTCCAGTTAAGCGTCACCTGAGCATTGCCCACCAGCGCGCGGGTAATCACGGGTGGCGTGGCGGGTGGCAGCACAAAAGCGGCGGTCACGGTCGTGGCCGCGTTCATGGTGACCGTGCATGTGCTCGCGGTTCCTGAGCAGCCCCCACCGCTCCAGCCCAAAAATCCCGATCCCGTCGCTGGCGTGGCCGTCAACGTGACCGAGGTGCCAAACAGATAATTTTCCGAGCAATCCGTCCCACAATTAATCCCACTCGGGCTGCTCATCACAGTTCCCGTGCCGCTGCCGGATTTCACAACAATTAGGGAATATTTGACGAGGTCGAAGGTGGTGGTCACGGTCGTGGCTGCGTTCATGGTGATCGTGCATGTGCTCGCGGTTCCCGAGCAGCCGCCACCACTCCAGCCCGCGAAGGTCGATCCGGTGTTCGCTATCGCGGTCAACTTGACGTTCGAGCTTGTTCCGCCAGCATAAATTTCTGAGCAATCACTACCACAGTCGATTCCCGCCGGGCTACTGGTAACACTCCCGGCACCAGCGCCGGTCCTGGTCACGGTTAATTCGTTACCTAAAGGCGCGGTACTCAAAAAATCAAAATACTGTCCAGCGCGCACGAGGCGCACCTGGAACGCGAAAGTCTCATTGTCGTTGTCGGCGTACCCATAGTAGAAATTGACGTACCACGCGCTAGCTGAACCGCCGGCGTAGGCCGAAGCCGACCAAAAATAATAACTTGGAGTGTTCGGAAAATAGTTGATATTAATACTGGGAGAATAACGACTGTAATCAACCAGTGATATCAATTCTTTAATATTGGGTAGACGCCAGTCGCTATAACCTGCCAGGCGCGAATTTTTGGCGGCGACCAGTGCCGGTGTCCAGGTCAACTGAGAAGCCGTACCGGTACAAGTACCGCTACTATAGGTCTGACCTATGCTGCACTTGGCCCACATGAGTCCTGTTGGGCTATGCGTGACGGTTCCATCCTGGTTGTCGGTCAAAAGGTCAAAATACTGTCCAGCGCGCACGAGGCGCACCTGGAACGCGCTATGCTTAACGTAGTAGCTGGCGTCACCATAGCTGAAATCGACGTACCACGCGTTACTCGAACTGTCGGCGTAGGCCGAAGCCGACCAAAAACCCGACGCGGGCGTATTAGGAAAATAATCAAGGTCAATGGTGGGACCAGGATAGGCAATTCCATAATGCACAATGCCGGTCAGTTCTTTGATGGTGGGTAAACGCCAGTCGTTGAAGCCGCACAAGCCAACGCCATTAACGGCGGTGACAAAACTGCCCATAGCGCTGGCCCAGGTATAGGTGTTGTCCTTATCGCGTGTGCCACCATCATTCGTTTTAACCTCCCAAAGAATGCCGGTGACGTTGTCACGGGTACAGGCCCAATCCTTGGGACCATTGCCAAGAACGGCGGAGGCGGGAAGCTCGCTGCCATCGTTGGCGATTTTAGTGAAATCAAATCCCACCACACCCGCACCAATCTTGGCCAGCTTACCCGCTGCGGCGGCAGCATCGCGCCCGTAACGGCCATCCTGGCGCGGAGTGGTTGCGCTGTCGCCGGTATTGGCAGCGGTGCAGGCACCTCGATTATAAGAACCATCATCGCATTGAGTGATGCCAGTATCGTTCAGGGCACCGAGGATACCAACGGCGTGAGAGACACCAGGAATTACAATTAGGGATAGCAATAAAACAGAGACCGCGATAAAAAATGATTTCATGGCAATTTTCCTTACTGAGTTGAAAAATAATATCAATTATTCTGCGCGAAAAACAGCGAAGTTGCAGAATTTATATAGCTGGATTCTGCGACTACGGGCGCTCACACGCCCTTCGCGCAGAAGGATAGCAAAGAAAAAACTCAATCTTTTACAGCATGACAAAAAAATTCAAGACTTTAATGAGTTGCGCAACTCAAGTTACTACCTATTTGCTTTTCTCCCCTCTCCCTTTGGGAGAGGGGCCGGGGGTGAGGGATAATTTCATCAACAATAACAATAGTCAAAAATCCCTCACCCCAACCTCTCTCCCAAAGGAAGAGAAGTTATTTAATTAGGTGACAACTTGGATTACTGAATAGAGATTCTACGACTACGATTGAATCCTCAGCAATACATCCTTCAGAGTCCGAAAATTAAAAATTTGAGCATCGGGCACGACGATGTTGTATTTGCGTTCCAGAGTCTCGGCAATATCCACCATATCCATGGAGGCTGCGCCATAGTCTTCGACCAATGACGCATCCAATTTTGATGGATCAATTTCTCTTTGTAAGATCTTGCCAATCCAGCGGGCTACTTCTTGTGCCAATAATTCAGAGTTATTCATAACTATTTGATTTTATTAGTTGTGCCATGGTAGCGGCGATGGTAAATCCAGCTCCGAAAGCAGTGAGTGCGATATATCCGATAGTGGGTAAATCGTCCCAATAGCGTTCCAAAGCCAAGGGAATGGATGTGCTGGAAGTATTTCCAGTATCCACCAAGGTAGTGCGAACCAGAGACAATGGCAAATTCAAGTAGTCTGCGACATTTTGCAAAATGCGTTTACTGCCAGGATGTGGCACCAGAGCCGAGAGATCATCCACAGTTAATTGTGCTTGGCCAAGCGCGGTCTGGACCGCGTGGCCCATCGCTTTGTAGGCGGATCGAGCGATGGCGATTCCGTCCATGCGACAAAACTGCCCTGTACCTTGGAAAGGAAGATGGAGTGTAGTCTCTGGATCGGGGGCAGCGAGAATCAAAGGTGGATTCACCTTGAGGCTTTTCAAGCCTAGCGGCTGAATAGTGACGAGGCTGGCGCTGGCGGCGTCGCCGAATAAAAAAGCCGTGGCCGGGTCAGTGCGATCCAGTAGCGGCGAGATGACTTCCGCAGTCAGTAGCAACACGCTGCCTGCTGAATGGTTCCGCAACAAATCGTGAGCAAGGCGTAATCCGTAAAGAAAACCAGAACATGCTGCGTTGAAGTCAAAAGCCGCTAGATCCTTAGATAGTTTTTCATGCCCATGAAAATGAGTGGCCACCTGACAGGCGACGGACGGAGAAGATTCGCGCGGCGTGCCGGTACTACAAATAATGGCTACTATCGGTGGCGCGGCCGCATCCAGACTTGCAAGCAATGATTCGCAGGCGCGAATCGCCAGCGACACGACGTTTTCATCTGCGGTAACCCATTGTCGGGATTCAACTCCCGTGCGTTTGATGATTTCTTCGGCGGACCAGCCAGGAATCACCAACATTTCGGAGGTAACGGTTTTTCCACCCAATACGCAACTTGGTTTGGACAGGTATATTTTTTTCTCTATTTTTTCGGAAGATGAATCAGGGGTGAGAGCGAGATGAGCGGCCACGGGTCGCCGAGAGAGGCGCGGCGTTCCTGGGGTTTCCTGAGTGATGACCTGTAACCGAGAGGGGATGGTGGCATCGGTTTGCACCCGCATTAACGGGGCGTTAACCGGAACGCGGTCACCGACTGCGGCCATGATGGTGCGTACCGTACCGGTAACATTCGAGCAGATTTCCACTACGGCCTTGCTCGCTTCGACCTCGGCTACAACTTCTCCGGCTTGAATCGCATCGCCTACCTGGACACACAGCTTGATGAGATCAACGCTTTCATCAGCAGGGCCGGAACCCACGGCATGAATCGTAGACTGCCCCGGCGGATCGTCTGCGTCGGACACGATCCAGTCTAGGTCGTAACCCAACAATTCGGCGCAAGCGTGCAGACTTCCCTTGAAGGAAGGGAGAATCTCTAACTGATTGCCATAATGATAAGGAATGTAAATGTCGGGACGGGTAAAACGCCGCATCCGTACTGGACGCCTGGCGGCTTCGGCCACGCTGGCGAGCACTTCCGCGCCGAATCCGCAGGTATGGTTATCCTCGTGAATCACCAGTAATCGACCAGTTTTTTCGGCGGAGGCAAGGATAGCTGGCTTGTCCCAGGGCGACAGGCTGCGCAAGTCAAACAAATCAACTGAGATTCCATGCTCCCCGAGCAGTTTGACGACGGCTTCGCAATGCGTGACCGGATTGCCCCAGCTCACTAAAGTTAAATCCTGCCCGGTTGTGAGCTGGCGCGCTGTCCCAGGGACGACAAACTGCCGTGCCACGTCGGCGGAGCTGGCGCGGTCGAGGTTGTTCAAACAAACTTTGGGATAGAAAAAAATCGTCGGACGGGGCGAGTCAAAAGCCGCATTCAATAGTCCAGCGGCATCGGCGGCAAAAGACGGCATGAACACGTCAATGCCCGGTATATGGGCCATGATCGCCTCCATGCTTTGTCCATGAAAAGGCCCAAGGCCCGGCTTGTAGGCACCGCAGGTGACCATGATAATCACGGGGCATTGCCAGTTACCGACCGTCCGCCAATACATGGTACCGAGTTCGGAAATGATCTGATTGAAACCCAAAGCTAGGAAGTCAGCGAACTGAATAAAGGCCACCGGCCGCTGCCCGGCCAACGCCCGACCGACAGCGGTGCCAATAATGGTGCTTTCCGACAGACAGGCGTTGACCACCCGACCGGGAAAGAGCGTGCTTAATCCTTTGGTGACACCAAATACATCGCCCTTGGGATCTTCGATATCCTGGCCGTGGAGAAAAACGCGGGGATCTTCGGCCAAACGTGCCTTCAGGACGGCATTAATTGCCTCACGCATGGTCAGCCGGGGCGCAGATGAATCACCCCGATATTCCTCGCGGCGCGTGATGGCGGTGGGATAAGGGGCCTTGGCCAACAAAGCTGGTGGTGGGTCGGATTCATCCTGAACTTGAAGAGCGGCATCCTGGACAGCGACACGAACCTTGTTTTCCAGCACCTGGAGTTCTTCATGGGAAACTCCGGCATCTAGCAACCATCGACGGAATTTGATCAGCGGATCACGATGGGCGCGGCCATAAGCCAATTCTTCGGCGGAACGATAAATAGCCTGGTCATCGGCATTGGTATGACTGGCTAATCTTTCCACCTGAGCAACGAGTAATCGCGGAGTGCGGGCAGTACGTACCTGATCGACTAAATTTGCCAATTGGCGATCCGTGGCGGGCACATCGGAGCCATCCACCCGATGGATGTCCAGACCATAAAATTCCGTGGCCGGCCCTGACGGCAAATCAAAAAAAGTCTTTCCCACCGTTGGCGTGGAAATCGAATATTTATTATCTTCAATAATAAATAATATTGGTAATTTACAACGTACCGCCTCGGCTACTGCCTCTAAAATTTCTCCTTGCTGAGTAGTGCCATCACCTAAACCGCAAACGACAATTGGATTTCCAGGATTGTTCTGAATCGCGGCGGCAATGCCCACGGCATGTAAGCCGTGATTGCCGACTGGCCCAACCATGCTACAGACTTTCAACGCGGGCGCGGAAAGATGACCACACGTCTGCCGTCCTTGAGAATGCGACCCTAAACGCGCCAGCAAACTACGGAAAAATTCTTGTATCGGCATTCCCCGAGCCAGCAGCAAAGCCTTATCTCGATAATGGATATGTAACCAATCAGCGTCGCTTACATGTGCGGCCAATACCACTAACCCCTCGTGACCTGCTCCTGAAACATGGAAATGCGAGAGATTTTGTGCGACAAACATTTTTTCCCGTTCGTCTACTTCGCGGGCGGTCAGCATGTGTCGATATAAGTCAATAGCGTGTTGTTTATTCATTTTTAATTTTTTGACTTATTTGTCTATTGGAGAAGAATTGTTGCTTATAGTACGAAATTCACCATCATGGAATTTTTTGAAAAAAATTTGACGATCTTTGATTTCACCGTTTTCGTTAAAGTGGAAGATTCCACCAGCTCCAGTCCATTTATCATTATAACGCATAATGGACGCAATCTTGATTGGGTTTGTAGAATTGGCATATTTAATGGCGGTGACGATTAGATTTAGAGCATCATACCCTTGCACCGTCCAGGTGGTGGGTAATTTTCCATATTTCGCCTGATAGGAAGAAATAAAATCAATATTTTCTTTATTTTGCAGCATTTCATTGTAGATCGATGGTATGACGAGGCCCTCCGCAGCAACGCCTGCTTGCAGAATAAAATCTTTGTTTTCTAGCGTTTTGGAACCATAAAAGGGAATAGTGATGCCAAAGCGTCTACTTTGAAAAATAAAATTGGCGCTGACATCCCGCAAAGAAGACAAAAATATCGCATCCACGTCTTTCTTTTTAATATCATTGATGATACTTGTAAAATCAGTCTGTTTTTTAGATACGGTTTTTACATAAACCATCCGCATGCCGAGATCCTGCGCCGCACTATAAAAGCCACGTCCTACTTCCTGTGAATAAGCATCGAGTTCAGTGAGCATCGCTAATTTTTTATGTTGCATATTAAAACAGTAGCGCGCTGATTCTCGTGAGAGGTCGGCATTGTTCGGATGAATCCGAAAATTGTATTGCATCTTCGCTAGAATTATATTTACATTCCCCGCTGACACAATTAAATTGAGAAGACCACCATCCTCAAAAAGCATCGTCAACGGTTTAGTAATTTCTGAAGTTTGACGATTAATCACCGCGATGACTTTTTTATCCTGAATGAGAGTATTAACCGTATTGCGATTCCAGTCGAAAGATCCATCATCGATACGACGCACTAATTGAATTTGACGTCCAAAGACTCCCCCATTTTTATTAAGTTGTTCAGCAGCCAGCTCGATTCCTTGAAAAAAATCTAATTCAACTTTTTCCGGAGCGATGGTAGCAATATAAATATTTCTTATATCCCCACTGAACTGAGAAATATGTTTATACCAAGGTTCGTCAATCTTGATTCCATTAAATGAGATATTGCCTAATAGGGTATTGATCGGATAATCAATGATTTTTGAAAGACCGAGAATAAATGAACTTTCCATCATATCCATGATTGGGGCATAGCTAAGGTTATCATGGACCAGTTCTTTACATTTTTTTGTATTGCTAGAAAAATTGTAACAAAAATTACGGTCAACTTGATAGGTAGGTTGACCCAGAAAGGAAATACATTCTGGGTTGCGTTCTGGAAAATTCTCACAGGCTGAATTTTTCTTTAAAAAGGACTTGCAACGGTTTTGATTGGTTAAAAAATCAGATTTATTAGAAAATTGTATACAAGTATTTAGCAAATCGGAATATTTAGCATACTCTGAACGATACTCAGCATAATCATATAGATTATTAACATTCCTCATGACCAAGTAAGTAACGATAATAATAAAAATAATAAGCCAGCGCATCATTGATTACCTAAAATAACTGGTATGCCGTCCTTACCGGAGCCGATAACAACCACCTTGGCGTTATTAGATTTAGCGATTTCTTGCGTTGCCTGCACCCCTTGCCAACGAATGAATTGGTCATTCAGGGATGATTTGACGATTGTTTGATAATCCTTGATTCCATTTGCTTCAAGGCGTTTACGCTCCGCCTCCTTTTGCGCCACCTGCAAGCTGAACTCATATTTTGCCAGCAACTGTTCCTCCACCAGCTTATTTTCTATGGCTTCCATGATGGCTGGAGGCATGTTCATGCTGCGAATAATGATATCTTCAACAATGATATAATCCTGCATGACTTCATCAATGGCAATTGACAAAATATTAGTTAAAATTCCTTCTTTATTGGTGTATACATCATCAGGATTGAGTTGACCAATTCTTTTACGTAAAATCGATTCGATCTTTGGAATAACTATCAAATTAATATAATCGGGACCGACATTTTTATGCAGTACGCCTACCATTTCATATTCAGGACGACAGCGTATAGCTAGACTTAGAGTAATTGGCAGCCCTTTATTCGTCAGAACGGTGAGTTCATGAGGGATCGTCTGGATACGTGTATTATAAATATACAGGTTATCCCATGGCCAGATTAAATGAACTTTTTCTGGATATACATAATCAGTTTGTGTACCTGATGTCAGTCGGTGATACAACACACCCACCTCGCCAGGCCCCACGGTAATGACAATACGCTTGAAGAAAAATAAAATCAGCAGCAATAAGATAAGAATAGTAACTATTAATAGCGGTTTCTTATCATGTATCCAATTTTTAATGCGTTTTATAGGGTGCCAGCCAGACCGGGTATTTTTCGGCGCTGACGGAAGAGTCCGAGCAGTTACATGCGTGGCGGGAATAGTGGTAGTCACATCATTACTTTGATTATTTTGCATTAATTCCATGTTGATCATGCCTAATGAACATTCGGTTATTTAAAAATTATTAATTAATTGATTTGTATTAATGCTCCCATGAATAAATTCTTGGGATTCTTAATAATGATTAAGCAATTATGCGTTGAGATAACTCAAAAAACATAATTAATCATTTCTATTTGATAGTATAAAATGGATATGAATACACAACAACCGCATCAGCGTTACTACGGTCGATCCCTTAACACCATGACTTTTCTGCTGTTAAGCATTCATCACTGGTCGCAAAGCCGAGAGTAAACTCTTAAAAAGATTATGATTAATTTCCTCTTCGTGCGCAAGAAGTGCCTTAAAGTGTTGACGCTGAGTCGGTGCTCTAAAGCAGGCGGGGCAATTTTCGGCAATTATCGGCAACCCTGCCGCTGTCGCAAAGGCGATAGTCTGGCGCTCGCGCACATAGACGAGCGGACGGATAACACGCAAATCTCCAGCATCATTTACATAATGCGCCTTCATAGTTTTAATTCGTCCCCCATGAAAGGCTGACATCAAGAAACTTTCCGCGAGGTCGTCGAGGTGATGCCCCAAAGCGACAACGTTATACCCATGACGCCGTGCTTGAGTGTACAAAATGCCACGCCGCATTCGAGCGCAAAAAGAGCAATAGGAATCTCCGTCCATGTGAATTCTGGCCTGCTCCAGAATTGGTTGCGCTTCTTGCAAGTAAGGAATTCCTAACGCGGGTATCAGCGTTTTCAATGGTGCAGGATCAAAATTCGCGGATTGTGGATCCACAGTGAGAGCACCCACTTCAAAATGAATCGGTGCATGGCGTTGCAAATGCAACAGAATATGGAGAAGAGAAAAGGAATCCTTGCCACCCGATAATCCCAGTAGCACTCGATCGCCAGGATGAATCATGCGATAGTCGGCAATGGCCGATCCGACGAGACGTAATAGAGATTTTGGCGGACGAATAAAAGACACGGAATGTAGACTCTGGTATTTTATAGGAGTTACGCAGTTGAACTTGTTACTCTTAGGAGTTACGCAGTTGAAAAATAGAATTAAGATTTTCAATCGATTACATAACTAACCCATTTAACTGCTTTTCAACAAAATCAAACTGTTACCGTTCAACTGCGTAACTCCTAACTCTATAAAAGGATTGGGTTTTTGCTGTTATTCTGCGCGGAGGGCACGTTAGCGACCGTAGTCGCAGAATCTCTATAAGTATAGATGGATTCTGCGACTCCGTTTCGCTTCGCGCAGAATGACTCAATTTTTCAATTTTCAACTGCGTAACTCTTATTTTATTTGAAAGCAGGTCAAAAATTAATAGGGTGGCGCTAAACGACGCACGGCATGAAGCAAAACGATTACTAAAAAAATAAAATTTCTCAGCAAATAAACTGGCCAAGTCAAAGCGAAATACCACAGACTAAAGCGCCTGACAGGAGGTAACGCGAACCCTGGGACGCTATTTGTCACCTGTTCGGACAAGGCCATGAGCCAAGACTGGCTACGAGGCCAGTCAATCAGATGACCGCGCCAGGCCAACGGAATTTGTTCAACACCTAAACGACTGCCAAGCAAGGCGCCGAGCATCGCGCCGATAGTATCGGTATCGCCGCCACAGCGAAGTGCGGCGGTTAAGCCCGCACGAAAATCATCACCGTACTTTAGCCACGCATGCAATACCACAGGCACGCTGTGATACGCATAACCCGACACGCCGCTGGGGCCACACAGATGTTGGGCATAGTCAACGGTACTTTCACCAGATTCAATGCTCTCGACCATGTCCTCCAAAAGACGCGGTAATTCACTCGGATCGTTGTCGGCTAACAAAGGTTGCAACGCAGCGAGAAAATTGCGCCCATTCAGTTCAACATGACTACAACCCCAGTGAACGGCAAAAGCAATGGCCAACGCCGCTGCCTCGGCTTTAGGATCAGTGTGAGTCAGCCGCGTGGAAGCGCGCACGAAGGCTTTTAATTGATCGGGCTGTTCACTAAACACCAGTCCCAATAGCGCTACCCGCATCGCCGGTCCATTACCGGCTGAATAGACCCCGCACCAACGTAGCGGATATCCGCAACACAGTTTAATACACGCCCGCGCCGTGGCCATTCCCACGCCCGCCGGCAGGCTGCTAAACCACAGCCGCAGTCCCCATGCCAATCGGCGCTGAAAACGGTCTGGCTGGCCGCGACAATACAATAATGCTTGTGCCAGCAACGCGTTATGTTCAGTATCATCAGAACATAAGCCGAAACGGCGAAAAATTAAAGCTGGATACTCCAACCGTGGATACCATATCAAGGCTCGTCGTCGGCTTAATCCTTCTAGGGGCAGGCCGAGCGCGTCTCCTACCGCAGTACCGATTAAAACGCCTTGAATGGACGATAATTTGTTCATTATCAATTATTTTTTATGCTGCCAACGCTGAAGGAATCATCTTAACGAGTTCCCGATGATTAATTTTTCCCGTGCCAAGTTTTGGGATTTCTTTCACCACTTTGATTTCCCTTGGCACGCAAAGATTACTCAAGCCCCTGGCTTTCACTGCCGCGCAGATTTCATGGATGTGCATCCGTGGTTCATTGGTCACCGCAATTAAGACCTCGCCCCTGGATTCATCGGGAAGGCTGATGACGGCAACCTGACAACGCAAACCATATTGAGGAAAGGCACCGGCCAAAGCATCCTCGACGGCTGTCAAGCTAATCATTTCGCCACTAACCTTGGCGAATCGTTTTAGACGACCAAGAATATGCACGAAACCTTCCTGGTCCACGTTCACGAGATCGCCGGTATCGTACCAACCACCAAGTGCCTGAAATGCGCTGTTCGCCTCTGCGTTCAAATAGCCTTTCATGATATTCGGACCACGAACAAACAAACGACCACCTTCGCTGACACCTTCAATCGGTTCAAGTTTCCATTCAATCCCGGGGAGGAATTGGCCAGCAGAACCGAAGCATGGCGTCATTGGCAAATTCACAGACAATACCGGCGAGCATTCGGTCACGCCGTAACCTTCCAGAATGCAAACCCCAAACTTCTGCGCATAAATATCAAACGTGGCTTTTTGCACCTTTTCCGCGCCTGCGAATAGATAACGGATTCGTCGAAAGTCATAAGGGTGGGCTTTTTGCGCGTAGCCATTAAGGAAGGTATTCGTTCCGAACATCAAGGTGCAATCCTGATTGTAAACCATCGTGGGTACGATTCGATAATGAAGTGGTGAAGGATAGAGATAAGTAAAAATTCCATACGTCAGTGGTAAGAACAATCCAACGGATAATCCAAAGCTATGAAATAGCGGCAGCGCGTTGAAGACTCGGTCGGTATCATGCACATCAAGGCTCACGAACATTTGATGAATATTGGCCATGAGATTGTTATGCGTTAATTCAACACCTTTCGGAACCCCTTCGGAACCGCTGGTGAAAAGAATTACTGCGGTGCCAGATGGACGTAACAAGTGGTTTTTTGGTTCACGGTTTGAAAATAATTTCAATGCAGCAATTATTTTGCTGGTACGAGAAATTTCTTTGCCTACGTCTTCGAGATAAATAAATTCCAAACCAGAAGCGACCAATGGCGCTAAATTCAGCCGAGCTTTTTCGATAAATGCCCGTGAGGTAATAATTTTTCGTAATCCAGCGAGTTGCGCGCAATTTAATAGTATCATCACGCCGGTCGAGTAATTCAAAATAGTTGGTACCTGGTTGACTCGCCACAAGCTCATTAATACCACGGGAAAGGCATTGATGTTGGGTAATAGTACGCCCACATTGCCTTGCAATGGATGATTTCCCAATAACTTTTCCCATTGCCGCGCCAGCAAGTCTGTTGCAATCATCAAACGCCGATAGGTCATGGGTTTATCGGTAATGTCGCGCAAAATTTCCTTTTTTGGTTGCCAACGCGCTGCGTGTGCAATTGCTGCCGGCAAGGTAGCCGGACCAAAGCGCATCTCGGTCTCGAATTGTTGCGTCACGAGTTGGTGACGCAACCATTTGGTCAGATGCTGGCGCGCCTGGGCGCTACTGTGATATTCCATGGAAGGTGGTGTGATTACATCACTGAAATGCACCGTGACTTTAGGAAACCAGCGGCGCCAGCCTGGATGTGGACAAAACGGAAGGCGATTGGCTCCGCGCAGGTAAGCGGTAATCACTCGTGCTCGGGTTTCAAACAATAAAAATCCGGGTCCATCAAAAATTTTCATTAACCTACCGGTGCGGGACAATCGTCCTTCGGCGAAGAGTACCAGTCGTCCGCCACTCCCAAGGAATTCTGCCATGTGTTTTAAGGCATACGGCGACATGGGGTCAATTGGAAAAGTATAGCGGTTGATCATAATCCAGCGATGCAGAAAAGATGCCTGCGCCGTGGTGCTGGAAGTCACGAAACGCCAATCATCATCAAGGCATGCGACCATAAACAACCAATCAAACCAGGAAACATGATTTGGAATAAGCAAAATTGGCCCTGCCGCTTTCAGTGACGCATCATTGTAAACGCGATAGCCAAAAAGCACGCGCAACAAAAAACGCAATAGCATTTTTATCAAAGACATTTACACTCCTGATAATTTAATTAATCAATAATGATTCATATTACTCTACGGTACCGGCGGCGGCTTTTTTGGCGGCAACACGGGCAAGCGCGGCAGCGATTACTGCCTTTTTCGCTTCCTTCTCATGTTGCACGGAAACCGGCGATGACGTGGTAGTGGTATCGGCGGTTTTCATTCGAGCAAGTTTAGCGGCTTTTTCCTGTTGCTCACGCGCGAGGCGGGCTTGTCGCGCCTCGTGGCGACGATGGGCAAGATCGGCTTTTTGCCGAGTGCGGTTGCGTTCGCTAATTGCGCTTTTGATAAAACGATAGTATTGAACCAAGGGGATATGGCTAGGACAAACTACGGCGCAGCAGCCACATTCAATGCAGTCAAAGATGTGATCTGCAATGGCCTTGTCGAGATCACGCGCGCGCGCGCGCCAATATAGCTGTTGGGGCAATAGGTTGGCAGGGCATACCGCGACACATGCGGCGCAACGAATACAGGGTTGTGGGGCCACGGACAGGGAAACCTCGCTGGCAGTTGCGCACAGCAGGCAATTTGAAGTCTTGATTACTGGAACCTGGGCATGATGCAGGGCAAACCCCATCATTGGGCCACCCATGATTAAACATGCGATTTTTTCCAGGGGTACTTGGTAATGATGAAGCAGAAAATCCACCGGAGTGCCTAGTCGTGCCTCGATATTGCGTGGGCGCGGGACCGCAGCGCCGGTAAGAGTGACGATGCGCGTAATCAGTGGTTCGCCATGAATCACGGCGCGATAGGTGGCGTAAGCGGTTGCCACATTATGACAAATGACACCAATATGGGAAGGCAGCCCTCCACTGGGCACTTCTTTGCCTGTAATCACCTGAATAATCTGCCGCTCTCCCCCGATGGGATAGCGGCCAGGCACGCGAATTACTTCGATATTCGTGCCAGTAGCAGCCACAGACAAAGCATGATGGGCTTCCGGCTTATTGTCCTCAACAGCGATAACGCATTCCACGGGATGAACGATGCGTGCGAGAATGCGTAACCCGATGATAATCTCGGCAGGATAGGCACGCATCAACCGATCATCGCAAGTAATATAGGGTTCGCATTCCATTCCGTTCAACAGCAAAGTCTGAACCGGATAATCAACACCGGATTTAAGTTTGACCGAACTCGGAAAGCCAGCGCCGCCTAATCCTACGATTCCAGCATCCCTCACCCGCGTGGTCAGCAGGTCGGGATCGACGAGTTCCCAATCCGGGATGCCCGTGTGTTCACACCAGCGATCTACGCCATCTGTTTCAATGACAATGCAAGGCGCTTCCCACCCTGAAGGGTGAGGAACCGGTAACTGTCCAATTTCTACCACACGTCCCGATGAAGGCGCATGTACCGGAGTGCTGAGGTATCCACTGGCCTGGGCAATCATCTGTCCCTTGAGAATCCGATCTCCCACCTCGACCATGGGTTCAGCGGCAAGACCAATATGCTGATGCAGTGGCAGGACAAGCCGCGAGGGAAGTGGCGCAACCTCTAACGGCCAGTGTGCTGAAATCGCTTTATGATCCGCGACGTTGATACCACCATGAAAATTCCAAAGACGCCAGCGCGACACAGAAATTTTCCTATATGTTATGGATGCACAATAATAGTGCGATTGCTCCACCTATATCCCTATAATCGAACATTACCTGATCGATCCGCAATCAAATGAATTATGAATTATTCAACAAATTGCAAAGCATCGAAAATATTGTTCATTGTTTTTTAGGGATAAAATATTTAAACAGGGGCATATCTCTTCAGGTATGGCGAGTATAGATCGCTTATGGCACAATTTATGTAGTTTCGATGTTCCCAAGATCCAATCGATCCAGCCCGTTTAATCACGGAAAAATTTTAATATCAGGCCAATCCTTTTTTCATACCTGGAGAAAAAAATGATGTCCACCGATAATGTACTTAAAATGCTGAAAGCAAATGAAGTGAAATTTGTTGATTTTCGCTTCACTGATACTCGTGGAAAAGAACAGCATGTTACCGTGCCAGCTAAAGTGATTAACGAAGATACCTTCACTGATGGTAAAATGTTTGATGGGTCCTCAATTGCCGGCTGGAAGGGAATCCAGGAATCCGACATGATTCTGATGCCTGAGGCGGCTTCGGCGGTAATGGACCCTTTCACCGACGAACCTACTCTGAATCTCCGTTGCGACATTATCGAGCCAAGCACCATGGAAGGTTATGAGCGCGATCCACGTTCACTGGCCAAGCGCGCCGAAGCGTATCTCCAATCGACGGGCATCGCCGATAAGGCTTTTTTTGGTCCTGAGAACGAATTTTTCATTTTTGATGACGTGCGCTGGGGTGCTGATATTTCTGGCAGTTTCTGCAAGGTAGATTCCGAGGAAGGATCCTGGAACACCGAGCGCGCCTACGATGGCGGCAACCTCGGCCATCGGCCCTCAATCAAGGGCGGCTATTTTCCTGTACCTCCGGTCGATTCCCAGCATGATATTCGGGGCGCTATGTGTCTGGCACTGGAAGAAATGGGCATTGATGTCGAAGTACACCATCACGAGGTTGCTACCGCCGGACAAAATGAAATCGGGGTCAAGTTCGGCACCTTGGTACGCAAGGCCGATGAAGTCCAGATCCTCAAGTATGTGCTGTGGAACGTCGCTAAGTCCTATGGCAAGACCGTCACTTTTATGCCCAAGCCACTGGTTGGCGATAATGGCAGCGGAATGCATGTCCATCAATCCCTGGCGAAGGATGGCATCAATCTTTTTACTGGCAATCTTTACGGAGGACTGTCGGAGACTGCTCTGTATTACATTGGTGGAATTATCAGGCACGCTCGCGCCTTGAACGCCATCACCAATCCCACTACCAATAGTTACAAGCGTTTAGTGCCAGGTTTTGAAGCGCCAGTAATGCTCGCCTATTCCGCGCGCAATCGTTCTGCCTCGATCCGCATTCCTTATGTCACTAATCCCAAGGCGCGACGTATCGAAGTGCGTTTCCCTGATTCGATGGCCAATCCTTATTTGGCTTTCTCCGCAATGATGATGGCGGGCCTGGATGGCATTATGAACAAAATCCATCCCGGCGATTCCATGGACAAGGATCTCTATGACTTGCCGCCCGAGGAAGAAAAAAACATTCCGAAGGTTTGCCACTCACTGGATATGTCATTGGAGCATCTGGATAAGGACCGCGCCTTTCTCACTGCTGGAGGCGTATTCAGCGATGGGTTGATTGATGCTTATATTGAACTCAAGCAGCAAGAAGTCACACGTCTGCGCATGACAACTCATCCCATTGAGTTTGATATGTATTTCAGCCTTTAAAAAATTGCCGGCCTGTCTGATAATCCTTCCTTAATTTTGAGCCTCGCGCTTGGCGAATTTATACATTAGCCAGGTGCGAGGCTTACGCATAGTATCTGATTTGTTAATTATTACTTATAGTTAGTAATAAATCCTATATTAGTGTAGTGGGAAAAATAATCTAAGAATTACTTCTCAACAGTTTGACGCTGATTTTGAATGTCAATCAGCAGTTGATTTAAACCATCTCGGAATGGACCACGATCTACTGCTTGGGCCGCACGCAACGCCTGTTCGGCGGCGTCTAGTCTTCCCGCCTTGAATAAAATTACGATGTAGGGTATCCAAATACTCGGATCTTGCGGCTGCAATGCGGTGGCCTCGCGGCTACGGGCAATGGCTGAGTCAAAATCTGCGTTCAACTCCACTAGCAGGGTGGCGACAGCATTAAGGATCATGGCGCGTCCGCGACCTTCGCAACGCGGATTAGCCAACAGCAGGTCGGTAAGCATCAGTGCGTCCGCTACCGGAAATGGATTGCTTCCATCCACGATGTGATCAAGAAAATCCTTATTCGCAATAATGGTGCCGGGCCGCACCGGTCCTTCCCGCAGACGACGAGCAAGTTCGGAAAAATCAGCGGAGTTCAAACTACGCTCAAGTTGCGCCTCCAGCTCGAAGATCTGAAAAAGACTAATTACGTCATAAGGATCTAATTTAGCCGCGATTCGGTAATGCTTAATCGCCAGATCCAGCCATTTTGTGTCGTCATTGGGACGAGCCTTGGCCATCACAAGAAAAGTGTCACCAGTCCAAAGTTGGGTGCGTAATGAACCAGGATGATTTTTTAGGGTGAAACTCACCATGTCGATGGTATGAGAAAAAATACGCGCCCGCTCACCACACAAAACAGCCAGCGCGACCAGCAAGAGAAACACTGAAATATTTCGACCCATGCCTTTGGTCGCGCCTGTCCAGGTACTCGCCAATGCCAGAAACAGTCCAGTGCTTGGTAAGTAATTACGGTGCTCAAAGACCATTTCTAACGGAATAACGGTCGATTCAAGGGCGTGCCCCACAAAAAATAGACAGCCGCCCATCGCCGCGACGCGATAGCGCGAATCCAGGCCAATGATTGACGACATCAGTAATAAAGCCATACTTATCATCGCAGGTAGCGTATTCATGGGAGAAAACCAATCCCGCGAAATCAGCAGATCATCGTGATACAGAGTCATCGCTCCAATATCCGGGACAAGCAGCAAGCGCAGATACAGCAGCAGCACTCGTGGCTGGGTCAACACCCGCTCGAACAAAGTGAATTCCCGACCGGCATAACCATGCATCAACCAATCAATGAGTTGCGGCAGCAGAACCAACCCACCGACTAATAACAAAATCAGCAAACCCCACCAAAAACCCGCGACCATACGATGCACTACAGGCTGGCTTGCCCGCAGGCGGAACAGGCCAAGCTCCATGACACCACACATAGGTAACAGCAGCATTCCACTTTCTTTGCTCAAGCTGGCAAGCAGGCCGCTGGTTATCAACAGCAGGAATGGGACGAAACTAGATTGGCCCTGTATCTGTCGGCGTCGCATGATCAAGTAGGCATGAAGGCCAAGCAGGCAAAACAGAGTGGCGAGCATCGCCATCCGTTGCACGGAATAGAGCACGGTCGAAACATGTAAGGGATGTAAAATCCACAACGCCGTCGTCAGTGCCGCTGCGTAGATTTGTTCTGATGAATCAAGCCGGGAAAGATTGAATTCACCCGCAGTGCGTAAAATCAGCGCGACCATGGTGAATAACACAAAGCCACAAATCAGGTGAATGGCAAGATTAACCGCCTTGAATCCGGTAGGACTCAATCCAGTGACGAGATAATTGAGTGCGAAGGAAATGGTGGCGACGGGACGACCAGGAAACCCGGAATAAGCAGCAGCCGCCGCTTTTAAGGATTCCCAGCTTAATTTTTCTGGTTGTACATAAGGATTATGGACGATGTTTTGTTGATCGTCGAAAAAGAAGGGTGCTCCTAGTGATCCGCCGTACAGCGTGGCGGCGATCAAAAGGCTGGCAATCAGCAATACCAGGGCAAATTTTGAAGTGTTCAACGACAAGCGGCAGGCAGATATTGTGCGGCTACTGGGTTCGTTGTGCCTGTGGCACATTTCCAGGTTCCATCCGCATAACGTTGAAAGCGAACGGTACAGCCTCTAAGATCCTTGGCGATATTGCTCGTATGGAAAGTGGTAATGAGTTCACCCGTGGCACCGCTTATTTGATTACCCGTGATACTGGTAACGAACTTACCTTTAGTTGTCACACCTAACGCGTTGAGAGCAGTTAGGGAGTTGGGAAAAGTTCCGTACTGCGTGACATATTCATCAACTACTAAACGTGCGCCTTCAAGCATGATGATCGCTTCGGAGACTTGCGCTCTACCAACATAACGTTGATAGCCCGGAACTGCAACTGCAGCAAGAATACCGATGATCGCTACCGTGATCATCAATTCAACGAGAGTGAAGCCCAACAATGATTTTTGCATGGCCTTTTCCTGAACGTTGATTCCTAAATAAAAAAGGGGCTGCCTAACAGCCCCTTTTTATACGTATATACGCAGTAAACCTGAATCTTAACGGCAGGACGCTGGTAGATATTTAGAAGCCATACCGCCGGTGCCTGCAGCGCAAGTCCAAGTACCGCTAGAGTTGCGCGCCATCGTTAGGAGTCCGCCCTGAATATTTTTGCTTACACTTGCGGATTTCATAGTGGCGGTGAGAGTGCCAGTGTTGGTAGCGTGAGCTGTGACCGTAATGGTGCTGACGTATTTTCCTGCGGCAACGACACCAAGTGCGGTCATGGCTGCAGTGTCTACCGGGAAGGCACCAGTCTGAGATACATTTTCCTCGACAGCGGTTTTAGCGCCATCCAGCAGAACCACAGCCTCGGACACTTGCGAACGGGCGATGTAGTCCTGATAGGCGGGAATGGCGACGGCGGCCAAGATACCAATGATCGCAACGACGATCATCAACTCGATTAAAGTAAAGCCTTGTTGTTTTTGATACATGATAAATCTCCTCAAGTGGATGTTTTGTGGGCCGGCAGTTATTGGTTGCAAGGATGCCAGCTATCTATTAAATAGGCATTTTTCGTGCCACTCATCAATGTCCCCGAGAAACCCCGCCCTTTAGGGCGGGGATGAAAGGGGACGGTTTTTTCCGTCCCTTTAGATAGCAAAATTTTTAAGTTGCCGGTCTTTCCCGGCTGTCAGCCCTTACGGGCCTAGTAACGCACACCTTACGGTGTGGCTCCCCTCGCCAATGTTGCAACGCAGCTTCAGTTCTTACGAACTTTGCAGCAGACCGTTTCGTAGTTACCCGAACTTTGTCTGCATCCGCCGCTTTCAGTGCTTGGAGTTGAGGAAGCGCCCCAAGGTGAGTCTTTTTACTTCGTTGCAACGTAGCCCGATTGCTCGGACTTAGGCTGGTCAATCTCGGGCTTGTCGATTGGCTCTACAAGCCCCGTCCTTTAGGGCGGGGTGATTGACTACTATCTTGCTTATCAGGCAATTATAAAAAAGACACTATTGCTAAATAAAGGTAAGAGCTGACGTAAACGGTTAAAAAGTGACGTGACAATTCTCGTAGATAGTTTTTTAACTCAAGTTGCTACCTATTTGCCTTTCTCCCCTCTCCCTTTGGGAGAGGGGCCGGGGGTGAGGGATAATTCCTCAACATTAGTCAAAAGTCCCTCACCCCAACCCCTCTCCCAAAGGGAGAGGGGCTATTTGGTTATCCACCATAATTAGGTAGCAACTTGGATTAATTATTGATACTCACACGAATAAATTGTAGGAGTTACGCAGTTGAAAAATAGGAAGTCATTCTGCGCGAAGCGAAGTGGAGTCGCAGAATCCATCTACATAGATTCTGCGTTCTGCGACTGCGCGCAGAATGACTTAATTTCGTGGGAGTTAATACTACGGTGCCGGCGTGGCGCTGATTTCGTTCGACCGTGCGCTCGTACCTCCAGAGTTGACGGCGGCCAGCGTAAAGAAATAAGTCTTGCCGTTGGTCAATCCAGTGATGATCACGCTGGTTCCGGTGACGCAAGTTTTCACCGGAGTCGTAGATTCACCGCCCGCCGTCACTCCCTGAAAAACTTTATAACTTGTGGCCCCGGTCACCGCCGACCACTTCAGCGTCACCTGTCTGTTATTCACGACCACGCTAATGATTGGCGCGGCGGGCGCGACGACATACGTTTGGGTCAACTGATTATTGATTTCATTGGATTCAACGGTTTCGCACCAGCTATCGACGAAGGCGCGCAATGTTCTGGTTCCGCCAGTAGGTGCCTTTAGCGTGAGCGTCACCGTCTTGCTCGCGCCCGCCGCCAGGATGCCGATATTCGTCCAGGCATCGCCCTCGGCGCCGCAGCTCTGGACTTTGGCCTGATTAGCCCAGATATCCAGAAAACCACCCGATGATCCAGTTACACCTTGATTGGCGACGGTGACGAGAACATCAAAATTTCCTGTACTCAATTTAACGGGACGCCAAGAAAGTTTGGTAATCACGAAATCAATTAGACGTGTCCTGGGTGTCGCGCCAACTTCGTTCGAGAGCGCACTGGTGCCCGCAGCGTTGACGGCGGCCATTTTGAAGAAATATTTCGTGCCGTTGTCCAATCCGGTGATGATCACGCTGGTTGCGGTGACATCAGTGTTCACTGGAGTCGTGGATTCACCACCCGTTGTCACTCCCTGATAAACATTGTAACTCGTGGCTCCCGCCACCGCCGCCCAGTTCAGCGTCACTTGGGTGTTGCCCGCGACGCTGCCAATCACCGGCGCGGCAGGATGCGTTAGGAAGCTCGCGGTCGTTGTTTTGTGCTCATCCATGGTTACGACGCAAGAAGTGCTGATTCCCGTGCAGGCACCGGACCATTTCGTAAAAATCGAACCCGTACTTGGAGTTGCCTTTAGCGTCACCTTCGTGTCCAGCGTGTAGTTCTCAGTACAATCAGTCCCACAGTCAATCCCCACAGGATTACTGATTACCTTTCCATTCCCTGTACCCAGCTTGGAGATATTCAAATTAAAAGCTAAAAAATCAAATGACTGTCCAGCGCGCACGAGGCGCACCTGATACGCACTATCCTTATTGCCGTAGTAATCAACGTAGCCATAGTCGAAATTCACGTACCACGCATAAGCAGAATCGCCAGCATAGGCCGAAGCCGACCAAAAATAATAACTAGGAGTGTTCGGAAAATATTTGATATTAATGCTAGAAAAATAAAAATTGTAATCAACCAGTGACATCAATTCTTTGATATTGGGCAGACGCCAGTCGTTGTGATTAGCTAATCGCAAATTCTTGGCGGCGGCCAGTGCCTGTATCCAGGTCAGGCTGGAAGCACTGCCGGTACAAGAACTACCGTCAGAGGTCTGGCCTACGCTGCACTTAGCCCACATGAGTCCTGTTGGTTCATGCGTGACGGTTCCATCCTGGTTATCGATCAAAGTGTCAAAATACTGTCCTGCGCGCACGAGGCGCACATGAAACGCATTACTCTTACCGTAGTAACTGGCGTAGCCATAGCTGAAATAAACGTACCACGCGTAGGTAGAATAGCCGGCATATGCCGAAGCTGACCAAAAACCCGCAGCGGGGGTTTTTGGAAAATAATCAAGGTCAATTTTGCTACCAGGAAACGCGATTCCATAATTAATGATGCCAGTCAATTCCTTGATGGAGGGCAGACGCCAGTCCTTAAATCCACACAATCCGGTGGCATTGACGGCGGTAACAAAACTGCCCATGGCGTTGTCCCAGGTATAGGTGTTGTCTTTGTCGCGGACACCGCCATCATCGGTTTTCACTTCCCAAAGAATGCCGGTGACGTTGTCACGGGTGCAGGCCCAATCCTTGGGATTGGTGCCAAGAGCGGCGGAGGCGGGAAGCTCGCTGCCGTCGTTGGCAATCTTGGTGTAATCAAAATTCGCAGCACCCGCGCCGATTTTGGTTAGCTGACCCGCTAAGTAGGCAGCGTCGCGTCCGTAACGGCCATCCTGACGTGGATTGACTGCGTTTTCGCCGGTGGTGGCGGCAGTGCAGGCAGCCCAAGCGCCGGTGCCGGAGCCATTGCTGCATTGAGTGATGCCGGTGTCGCTTATCGCGCCGAGGGTACCGACAGCGTGAGAATCACCTGAAAAAATAAGCAGGGATAGAAATAAAAAAAATG
>CAUYTW010000306.1 GCA_963575715.1 Gammaproteobacteria bacterium
CTCCAAAAACGTAGTCCGATACTTTGGACTTAGGCTGGTCAAGTCCGAACTTGTGTATTTGACTTCACAAGCACCCGCCTTTAGGCGTAGGGTTCTTGACCGAACCACATGACATCAACGCTATTCTGCTTCAAACTTCATAGGTAAACATACTCATTTGATAATTCGCTCTCCATTGATAGGCTTTGCGACCTGCAACTGGAGTCCTGATTGAGCAGCCTCAACCAGAGGTCGGCCTGTACCGGCAACATCGCGTGTTTACTGAGCATTTAGAACCCGGATTACCGTAAAAACTATTCTGCTGATCATCCTTGCCAATGTGGTCGCTTTCGATGGTACACGAAACATTTGCGTCTTATAGATAGACTATTACTTAGGCTAATCAACCAATTACCCTTGCAGCTTGACCCAACAAGATTCCTCTATCTCGAAGAGTAGAGGGATGATTGACTAATCATATTGGTCTTGAAACTTATACATTATGTATAAGTTTCAATCCTCAGTTACAAGCTCTTGACGCGCTCAGCGAGGGCGGAAAACGCAGGCTTGTCAAATACCGCGAGGTCAGCAAGAACCTTGCGGTCGATTTCGATGGCAGCTTGTTTCAGGCCGTTGATGAAACGACTGTACGATAATCCACATTCACGCGCCGCCGCGTTGATTCGGGCGATCCACAAGGCACGAAATTGACGTTTCTTTTGGCGACGATCACGGTAGGCGTATTGTCCGGCCTTGGTAACGGCCTGGACAGCGACGCGATAAACATTTTTGCGTCGACCACGATAGCCCTTGGCCTGTTCCAGGATTTTTTTGTGACGGGCGTGGGCGGTAACGCCGCGCTTAACTCGGGGCATGGCTGTATTCTCTAATATCTCTAAATGGTGTAAGGCATCATTTGTCGCACGGCGCGCACGTCGGAAGGATTAATCATCGCCGTGGAACGTAAATTCCGCTTACGTTTGGTGCTTTTCTTGGTCAGAATATGGTTAAGATGGGAATGAGCACATTTATAACCACCGGAAGCGGTACGCTTAAAACGCTTGGCCGCGCTACAGTTGGTTTTAATCTTTGGCATCGGTTAGTTCTCCATTAGAAATTTCCGTGGCAATTAATGTCCGGATTTCTTTTTAGGGGCAATCATCATCACTATTTGGCGACCTTCCATCCTTGCGCTTTGTTCGATGAGTCCAAGCTCTCCCACATCAGCTTCCAGGCGATCTAGAAGTTTTTTGCCTAATTCGGGGTGAGCGAACTCCCGCCCGCGAAAGCGCAAGGTAATTTTAGCCTTATCGCCTTCTTCAAGAAACCGGATGATACTCCGTAACTTGATTTGATAATCGCCTTCATCGGTTCCGGGTCGAAATTTGATTTCCTTGACCTGGATCTGCTTCTGCTTTTTCTTGGCGGTCGCCTTGCGTTTGTTTTCTTCAAAAATGAATTTGCCGTAGTCCATGATACGGCAGACGGGGGGTTTGGCTTGAGGGGCAATTTCCACCAAGTCCAATTCGGCCTCGACGGCCATGTGTTGGGCCTTGATAATTGATACCACGCCGATCTGCTCGCCATCCACGCCGAGCAGGCGAACCTCGGGCGTGGTGATCTCCTCGTTTAATCGGACGGTCTTTTCTGCGATGATGTTTCAGCCCTCCACTACCACGGTTTGGCCGCGACTTGCCACCTCGGCGGCGAGCTTGGCCCCAAATTCCTGGAGTCCCATGACCCCTAGGTCCTTGCCGGTACGAGTACGCACGGCCACGGTTTGATTCTCTATCTCACGGTCACCTACTATCAATAAATAAGGAACGCGCTGCAATGTATTTTCCCGGATTTTAAAGCCCAGCTTTTCATTCCTCAAGTCTGAAATCACTCGTAAATCCTGTTTTCTTAAACTTTTTTCTGCTTTGACGACATGATCGACGTGACGCTCGGTAAGGCTGAGGACCACCGCCTGAATCGGCGCGAGCCAGGCAGGCAAAGATCCGGCGTGTTCTTCGATAAGAATTCCGATAAACCGTTCCATGGACCCAAGAATGGCGCGATGTAGCATGACCGGTACTCGCCGGGTGCTATCTTCGGCCACATAGGTCGCTCCTAAACGGCCAGGCATCGAAAAATCGACCTGGATGGTTCCGCATTGCCAAATCCGCGCCAGGCAATCTCGCAAGGAAAATTCAATTTTTGGCCCATAAAAGGCACCTTCTCCGGGTTGGAGGTCGAAACTTAATCCTCTGGCCTGCAATGCCTGTTCAAGAGCATGTTCAGCCTTGTCCCAATCATCGTCCGAACCGACTCGTTGCGCTGGACGAGTGGAAAGCTTGACTTGGACATCCCTGAACCCGAAATCGGCGTAAACCTTGAAGACTAAATCAATGAAAGCGCTGACTTCAGCCTGGATTTGATCCTCGGTACAAAAAATATGGGCGTCGTCCTGAACGAAATTACGCACCCGCATCAATCCATGCAACGTACCAGAAGCCTCATTGCGATGACAGGAGCCAAATTCCGCGAGGCGCAGCGGTAAATCTCGATAACTCCGTAGTCCCTGGTTATAAATCTGGATATGGGCCGGACAATTCATGGGCTTGATAGCGTAGTCCCGATTTTCCGAATGGGTGGTAAACATCGCGTCGCGGAATTTGTCCCAGTGTCCAGAACGTTCCCATAACGAGCGGTCGATAATCTCGGGGGTGTGAACTTCCTGGTAGCCATTTTCACGCAGCAGATCGCGAATGTATTGCTCAATAACCTGATAAATACGCCAGCCTTTGTCATGCCAGAACACCATCCCCGGCGCTTCTTCCTGATGGTGAAATAGATCAAGCTGGCGGCCAAGACGACGGTGATCACGTTTTTCGGCCTCTTCCAACCGATGAAAATATTCCTTGAGTTGCCTGCGATTGGACCACGCCGTTCCATAAATACGCTGAAGCGTCTCATTACGGGAATCACCACGCCAATAGGCTCCCGCCACTTTCATCAACCGGAACGCCTTAAGGTGCCCAGTGCGCGGTACATGCGGCCCCCGGCAGAGGTCAATGAAATCTCCTTGCCTATATAAAGAAATTATATCGGTATTCGGAATGGATGCGATAATTTCAGCCTTGTAATGTTCCCCTGTCCCGGTAAAAAAATTAATTGCCTCCTCACGGGGCATCACGCTTCGCTCCAACGGGATATCCTGAGCAACGAGTTCTTCCATGCGGGTTTGAATCTTTTCCAGATCATCTGGAGTAAAGGAACGTGCATAAGCGAAGTCGTAGTAAAAACCATTTTCCACTACCGGGCCAATGGTAACCTGCGCCTCGGGGAACAACTGCTTAACTGCGTGCGCCAGGAGATGGGCCGTGGAGTGACGAATGATATCAAGACCTGCTGGGCTATCTCCGGTGACAAGGACTACACACGCATCGTGGTCGATAACAGTCGATGCGTCAACAAGCTGTCCGTCCAGCCGGCCAGCCAATGTAGTACGATCCAAGCCCGGACCGATGGAAGCAGCAAGCTCGTGTATGGTAATCGGATGGTCGAAACAACGTTCGGATCCATCAGGAAGGGTAACGACCGGCATGGCGATTGAGTCAGAGTGGCGAATGCCCTTGAAAAAACCAAAAAAGGCACTGCGCAACAGTGCCTTGGAAGAGTGGTAGGCGCGAGTGGGATCGAACCACCGACCACTACCATGTCAAGGTAGTGCTCTACCACTGAGCTACGCGCCTATGGATAACTAGATTAGCCTTGCTTGCGCAGTCGCGCAAGTCTTTGTCATCGGTCATCGCTAAGTTTTTCGAAAGGTGATTATAATGGGCATGATCCAAACGATCTATTACCCATGCTCGGCAAATATTCCATAAATTTTTTATTTTCATATTTTTCAGCTAATTGCAGTCACGACACCGAGCATGACCCGTTTACCGGTTGACCACCGGGAAAGACCGGAATTGTTACTGGACGGTTGCAAAACCGTTTCCTTTCCTTCCCGCCCTCAAGGGCGAGGTTTCTCGGAGACACTGATGAAATCTCAAAATCTTCCAACACGTATGATTATCCAGGGCATCACCCAAAAAGGTGAAAAATTCCGCCCTAGCGATTGGGCCGAACGTCTACAGGATTGTATTGCGACTCGCCAAGACTGCAATAGTACCGATGGTGGTAAAGATTTGAAACGGTTATGTAATTGTATGTCTTCCTGCATCACCAAACGCAAGGCGTATTTTTCTCCTCATATTCATATCAACTTTAAGGATGAAGTTAAATCATTGGTAATAGACCGGCAATTTTGTGAAACCAAGCCAATGGATTATGAATTTTTGTTGAATTTCGTCAAAGCCAATAACTTGAACATGGTCGAAGATTGGGACTGACTTCGTGGTCTAAAAATGTTAATTACCCCCGCCCGTTAAAGAGTCATCAAGAACCCCTCGAGCCTTCAGCAGGAGCGAGGGGCTTGTGAGGTAAAACTCATAAGTCCCAGCTTGACCAGCCTGAGCTACAAAACATCGTGGCTACGTTGCAATGAAGTACAAAACTCACCTACGAATGCTTACTCAGTTCGTAGCTCTGAAAGTGGTGGATGCAGACAACCCAGGGGTGGGGCGAAACGGTCTGCTGTAAAGTTCGCAAGAACTAAATGCGTTGCAACATTGGCGAGGGGAGCCACACCGCAAGGTGTGCGTCACCAGGCCCTTACAGGCTGGCAGCCGGGAAAGACCGGCATTTTTACTGGACGGTTACAAAACCGTCTCCTTATCCTCCCTGCCCTACAGGGCGAGGTTTCTTGGAGACACTGATGACAATGCACGTTCATGGCTACGCCACGCATTCCGCGACCAGCGAACTCGTTCCTTTTACGTTCGAGCGTCGCGATCCGCGACCTAACGATGTGGCGATTGACATTCTATTTTGCGGTATCTGCCACTCAGACATTCACTCGGCGCGCAACGAATGGGGATGGACACAATATCCGTTCGTTCCCGGACACGAAATAGTCGGGTGTGTGTCAGCAGTCGGAAACAAAGTAAGCAAATATAAAGTTGGAGATTTGGTTGGTGTCGGCTGTCTGGTCGATACTTGTAGACATTGCGCCTCATGCAACGACGGACTAGAGCAATATTGTGATAACGGATTTACTGGAACTTACGGCAGCGAGGACAAGATCGGCGGCACGCCGCACAAGATGACTTTCGGCGGTTATTCGGAAAAAATTACGGTTGATGAACGATTTGTTTTACGCATACCGAACAACCTCGATCCCGCAGCGGCGGCTCCGTTGCTCTGTGCTGGTATCACCACCTACTCGCCGCTTAAACATTGGAAGGTTGGGCCGGGGCAGAAGGTCGGCATTATTGGACTTGGCGGTCTTGGCCATATGGGCGTGAAGTTGGCCCATGCCATGGGCGCTTATGTGGTGATGATCACTACTTCTCCAAAAAAAGGCGAGGACGCGCAGAAGCTGGGCGCGGATGAAGTATTACTGTCAAAGGACTCTCAACCAATGGAGGCGGCACAAAACAGTTTTGATTTCTTGCTCAACACCATTCCTGTTGGCCACGATGTTGATCCTTATATGAGACTTCTGAAACGTGATGGCACGATAGTAGTCGTGGGCGCAGTGGAGCCATTGACCAAAGTCAGCGGTATTCCATTGATCTTCCGTCGACGTTCGCTGGCAGGGTCGTTGATCGGCGGTCTTCCCGAAACGCAAGAGATGCTCGACTTCTGTGGACAACACAATATTATCTGCGACATCGAAAAAATTACGATGAAAGATGTCAACAAAGCGTATGACCGCACCGTCAAGGGTGATGTGAAATACCGTTTTGTTATTGATATGGCTTCACTGAAATCCTGATGTTTAGGTATTAGTAGGTAGTTTACCCAAATTGCCACCTATGCCCTTGAAACTGCATTCCACAGTGCGGCGTTTTGACAAAAACTTCATAACCACGGATAGGCGGCAACTTGAGTAATTTATTTGGAACAAGGCACGAAATAGGCGATATCGCGTAATGCCTCGATACAAGAATCACTGCTCGGGGTAATGAGGGATGGAGGATCGCCTGGGGGGCGCTCGTTTTTTTCCATTTCCAAAAGTTGACGCGCGGATTGGCATCCGCGATGAGTAGCGCATTTATCCTCAGAACCACAAACTTGTGTCACTAATACCTCGCATCGAGATGGTGCCCCTGGTGGGCCATGACGTGGAGTGTTTTCATTGACGGCGTGAAATTCATTAATGAGAATTCCCCCATTTACGGTCAAGCTGGAGCCATTTTCCAATCGATGCACTCCACCCCATAGCGGACGGCGAATATTTCCCTCAAGAACATAAACACCTCGTGAAGTTTCGTCAATAAAGATGGGAGTACCATCTTGAAGACGCATATTGTTATCGGCAACCACCGTTGGTACTACCACTGTGACCAACAGCAAAAAAAGACGACGTGGTTTATTCATAGTTGTCACCCAGAAATTTTACCAGCCCCTTGACTTTGCGAGATCGATGGATAATTGACATTCCATCTTATGTTATTTGTTCAAGCAGATAGTTGCAAGGTAATAATTTAGTAATGGAAGGTTTCTTTTTTGAGAGATAGTGTAGCTTACTGTCAACCGCGATAATGTGTTTAATCAGCCAGTCCTTGAGAAACGAAAGCATGTCAAACTGGACCAATAACGGATTAACCCTGATCATTTCCCATAATTCTTGTATTTTTTTGATAAATAGTTGGTGGGCGGCTTTATGGGTGGAATAATTCGGATCATTGTATCCGCGCATCAGGCGTTCCTCCGTGGAAAAATGGATTAAGGCATAATTCTCCATTTCCTTGAGGGTGGTACAAATTTTTATGACATTCTGGGATTCCAATAATGCGTTTTCAAGATTATGAACTAATTTGAACAGGTAGCGATGGTGTCCATCAATGAGATCAATCCCCAGGAGATACTCATCCTTCCAGAGTGGATTTTTACCTATTTTTATGTTCATCGGATGTAACAAAGTTTGTATGTTTTCATCATCGCTGGAGCAATCATCACTGCTATAGGCTCTTTTGATGGAAAGAATATCTACGAAACATTCGGTAAAAGCATCGGTCAGGCATGGATCAAAATGTTTTCCGGCTTGTTCCTTAATTAGATTTAACGCTGTTTCCGTAGACCAGGCCGGCTTGTAGGGTCGCTCCATCGTTAGTGCATCGAATACATCAGCAATTGCGCACATCCGCCCGAATAACGGAATATTTTTTCCTATCAGGCCATGAGGATAACCAGTGCCATCCCATTTCTCATGGTGAGTTAGAGCAATGGTTCTTGCCGTCTCCATGATGCGTGAATTCCCGACGAGGATCCTGCTACCAATGATGGTATGGCTTTTCATTATGCTAAATTCGTCGCGTGTCAGCTTTCCCTGCTTGAGCAGGATGCTATCTGGAATACCAATTTTTCCAACGTCGTGCATTTGCGCGGATAGCATTAATAATGCTTGTTCTTCCTGAGAAACACCGAATGCGGCAGCAATACGTGCTGTGTATTGACCGACGCGAAGCACATGAAAACCAGTATCCGTATCACGGTACTCCGATGCCAGGCCCAATTTTCGGATAATATCTTCCTGGGTATCTTGCAGTTCAAATTTTTTTACTTGAATAACCGCTTCCATCAATCTGCGCGCGATAAGCTCGCTCACTACTCTACCCATCTCTTCAATTAATTGATATTCCTCCGGACAAGGTTGATAGCCACTGATCAAATAAAATATCAAAATTCCAAGCAGTCGTTCCTTTTCCAGCAAGGGGACAATACAATAACCATGGTCGGCAGTTTCTGGATAACCTAAATGGGGTTGATGATCATTATCATGACAATCAATAAAAATGATTTTTTGCTCACGCGCGGCTTGTGTACAAGAACTATTCATACATTGTTGAATGAATTTTTCATCAATGCCTTTATGCGTAACGATGGACAAGCTATTATCAGGTTTAGCAAGAAAGACTGCTGCTCGTCCATCATTGTTCAAAAATGGCATTTCAGTAATAATATCAAGTATTGTTCGCAGTTGTGCCTGCAAGGATAATGGTTGCAGCGCGGTTTCTAAAAGTCGAATGACTGCGGTCTTGCCTTGATAAACGTGAGAGTGATGTTCTCTGGTGTTATAGTGTAAATAAGTTTCATGGGCTAATTGTTCGGAAGTCAGGAAGGATAATTCCTTCGTATCCGATAAAAGACGACCCGTTGCTAGATGAGTTTTTACCCGCGCCAGAATGATTGATAGATTCCAGGGTTGACTGATGAAATCGACCGCCCCTGCTTCAAACCCCTGGACTTCATCCGCAGGTTCAAATTTTATGCTGAAAAAAATGACCGGAATGAGTTCAGTTTTCGGATTTTCCTTTAATTTGCGACAGATACCATAACTGTTCACCATCATTAGTTGCGCATTAATTAGAATTAAATTAGGACGAGGAATCTCCGCCACCTTGTCCAGAACAACGGTTCCGTCACTAATCAGGGTAATATCATAATCTACGCCCAGGATATCAACAATTGGCTGAATATCGCCCGGATGATTATCAACAATTAAAATACGTGATTTTTTATATTTCATCATGATAACCCAAGCTGCCGCTTGCTTGACTTTCACTAAGACAAAAAACATGAACGTGCATCAATATAACAATTTAACTATTGGCGCACATTGAAAAATGAGAGCATCGACAATATCGACCATCCTGCCAACTATACCAGTATTCACCGGGTACATGGTCGCCGACAAGGTTGTGTTTCTCAATATTTGTACCTTAACGCCAGATGGTGTTTCGTTGCATTATCTGAACCTGTTTTTATTCTGACTCCTAAATTCATCCGGTGACACAAACGATTTCCTTCTATATAATTTCGGTATGGTGAAGAATAACTTCCACAAACGGCTTTGTGTCGTAATTAAATTTTTTATTTCATTACCTGTGCTAAGAAACCCTCAAGCATACGGGATCGCAGGTGGCTCTGTGAGGCAACACTCATAAATCCCAGCTTGACCAGCCTAAGCAACAAAACTATTGTGGCTAAGTTGCAACGAAGTATCAGACTTACCTACGAAGGCTTCCTCAGTTCGTAGCTTTGAAAATTTTGTCCTGCGCGAAGTTGCAGGACGGTAGATGCAGACAATTCAGAGTGTGGAGTGCAACGGTTTGTCGTCAGGTTCGCAAGAACAAAGCTGCGTTGCAACTTTGGTGAGGAGAGAGCTATACAGCAAGTGTGCGTCACTTGGGCTGCGTAAGGTCTAACAGCAGGGAAAGATCGGCATCTAATTTGGCTAGCCTTTGGTTCCAACACCAGAGGTAACTTTTCATCCCTTCGACCCTTCAAGAGCGAGGGGTTTTCATGTCGAGGATTTATGAAATGGTTTGCTCTCGCCGCGCTTCCAGCGGCAATCGCGCTCTCGGGCTGTACTGGTTGGCTGGATGTTCCCCGCGCCGACAACCATCCCGAATCAAGTCAACCCAAGGCATTCGCTGCTCACCACTGGGATGTTCTCGCCAATGACGTGGTAGCCCAGATGAGATCGGCTCTGGATCGATCAATGCTGTCAGGTTATCCGATCTCTCTGACGCCATCGCGTGAAAACACCGCGTTCGCAGTCGCCTTTCGTAATTTTCTTATTTCGCACATGGTACAGGCGGGGATGAATGTCTCGTTGAAATCGACGAACATCAACGTCCAGGTAGATGTTCAGGTCATCCATCATCAAAGTCAGGTCAGCAATCGCGCCAACTATTATCCGTTCACTGCCTTGACGGGCGGACTGTTCGTTGCCCGTGGTCTCAATCTTATCTACGAAACCCATCCAATGGGTGATTTTGGTTTTGCAGCCACCACCGCAGCGGCGGGTGCTGCGGTAGCCGCCGATCTGACGCAACTCCACAGCGATGGGCGTGCGTATGGCGGCCCGACCCGTACCGAGGTTATCGTGACCACAGCGATGCTTGACAAAGAACGTTTCATTTCACAGCGTTCAGATATCTACTACATTGAAGGAGTTGATGACGTGCTCTACGCCAACTATAAAACCGGCACACCCATGAAGGAATGGAAGCTGGTTGTCCAGTAAATCACTCGATAAATATGTTTACCTATGAAGTTTGAAGCAGTGACGGAATTAAACATTCCGCCCATCAACTAGGTCTGTAAAGGCTGGCAGCCGGGAAAGACCGGCAACTTTTTATTTCAACGTCAAAAAATAGGAGGACGGCGCTTCTTCCCTACGTCTAAAGTCGGGGGTTTCCGCGCCGAATTTGGATGAAACGTACTGTATTCGTGCTCGCCGTCGCGGCTATCGTTACTTCGCTTGAAGGTTGCGCCACGTTTAATGCGCCGGAAAAAATCGACGTGATTGGCATTAACTACGCCGCCACCGAGGCACTGTTAAAATCGTCCACCTGGGAGATTAATCCGGATCAACCCATCATAGTGGCAACGATGGTTAATATCGATCAACTCACCGAATCATCACGTATCGGACGCATGATTTCCGAGCAGGTATCGGCGTGGCTCACCAAGGCTGGTCACAGCGTGATCGAACTCAAGCTCCGTGGCAATATTTTCGTCAAGCAGTCAGAGGGTGAACTTGCATTATCAAGGGAAATCAAAGATATCACGACTAGCCATAACGCCCAGGCAATCGTAGTTGGAACTTACGCTGAATCGCGCGACACACTGTACGTCAATCTCAAAATTGTTGGTGTTGATAATCAAGTACTCGCGGCCCACGATTATTCGATTCCAATCGACGCCTCGCTGCGTCCGATGCTTTATCAAAATTGCCGTGGTAATTCAGGGTGTCGCTACTGAACATTGAAAATTCCGTGCTGGAGCACCGACCAGTGTTGTTGCAGGAGGCCATCGCGGGTTTAGCGATGTGTCCCGGTGGCATCTACATTGATGCCACTCTTGGACGCGGGGGACATGCCTGGGAGATGCTGCAACATCTGGGAACGGAAGGACAGCTATTGGCGTTGGATCGCGACCCGGAAGCGGTACGCATCGTGGGTGAACGTTTTGGCCAGGATCCACGTTTGTCTATCAAACAAGCGTGTTTTTCCACTCTGGAAAAGCAAGTAGTCGCAAAGGGTTGGTCAGGGCAGGTGAATGGCATTTTGTTCGATCTCGGCGTTTCTTCCCCACAGTTGGATGATCCAATGCGTGGGTTTAGTTTTATTCGCTCGGGCCCGCTGGACATGCGCATGGACCCGACTACAGGAGAAAGCGCGGCAACTTGGCTGGCGCGCGCCCCTGAGGAAGACATCGAACGGGTATTACGGGAGTTTGGCGAGGAGCGTTACTCAAGGCGGATTGCCCGAGCGATTATTGCGGAGCGGCAAAAAACCCCAATTACCACCACGGCTGAACTCACGGCCATCGTGGTTCAAGCCAATCCGCATCGTGAACGGAATAAACACCCTGCCACCCGTGCTTTCCAGGCCATTCGGATTTTTATTAATCAAGAACTGACGGAATTAGCGGTGGCGCTACAGCAATCGTTAGCGGTCCTGGCGCCTGGTGGGCGGTTAGTGGTAGTGAGCTTTCATTCTCTAGAAGACCGCGTCGTGAAGCATTTTATCCGTCGTGAAACCCGTGGCGAGTTGTTACCCCGTGATTTACCTGTGGTTATGAGCAACTTTCGTCCTCGCTTGCGAGGGTTGGGCAAAGCGACGCAACCAGGCGCGACCGAGGTGATGAATAATCCCCGTGCGCGCAGCGCCGTGTTGCGGATTGCCGAACGATTGGAGGGCTGAGAGTGGATCGGCACGTCTGGGGATGGTTTCTACTGGTGGCGGCGGTATTTGGTTCCGCGATGGGAGTAGTGTATACCAGACATATCAGCCGTCAGCTTTATAGTGAGCTGCGGCATCTACAAGTCGTGCGCGACAACCTTCAAGTGGAATGGGGCAAGCTCGAACTCGAAGAAAGTACCTGGGCCACTCATCCACGCGTGGAGCGGATTGCCAACAGTCGTCTTGATATGCAACTTCCTTCCCAAGAACAACTCGTGGTAATTACGCCGCGATAGTTTTGTCAAGAACCCATCGACTACCTACCTACTATCTACGGTTAGGAATATTTTTATGAAATCCATGATTGTCGCGGTCTCTTTTTTATTGTTATCCCTGATTGTTGTTCCTGGTATTTCTCACGCCGTTGGTACTCCCGGCGCGCTCAATGATACCGGACAAACGTCATGTTACGACGGATCAGCGATGGTCGTCTGTGCCCTCGCCAACACCGGTGATGAGTCCTCTTATCCGCGACAGGATGGTCGTTATGGTCGTGACGCAGCAGCGGACATCGGCCAACTCACCAAAATTGGTGCCGGCGACGCAGGCTTCGATTTCACCAAGATCGCCAATAATGGCAGCGAACTTGCTGCCTCGGCGCAACTTGGCACCGGTCCAACCGATTGGGCCTGCACCCGTGATAATGTCACTGGCTTGCTATGGGCAATGAAAGTTTACACACAAAAAACCTGGGATGAAGTCCAGGCCCTGCCTGCTGCCATCAATACCGTTGGTCTTTGCGGCTTCAATGATTGGCGTGTTCCTTCCGCTAGAGAATTGCATAGCATTACCCATGCGGGCACTTCTTCACCGGCCATTGATGGCGCCTATTTTCCGAACACCCTCCTTAATGAGTATTGGACGGGCAACGAAGTCGTGACAGCAGCGGAAAACGCCATGTTTGTCAATTTCGATAATGGAAGTATCAATCAGTTCTGGAAGGGCTATGCTAGAGCTGCACGGCTGGTGCGTGGCGAATTCTTAAACAATTTCACTGACAATGGTGATGGAACCGTCACTCAAAATAACACCGGGCTAATATGGGCCAAGTGTAATCAGGGACAAATTTATAGTGGTGGTAGTTGCATTGGTAATGTCACAACCATGAAATGGAATGAAGCCCTAGCCGCCGCCAAGAATTCAACCCTAGCCAGCCATGATGATTGGCGCCTTCCTAACAAGCAAGAATTGGCCTCGTTGGTCGATACTAATCGGTCTTACCCCGCTATGGATTCCAGTATTTTTCCAAATACACCTTCAAAAGAATATTGGACATCCACTGTTTACACATCATCTATAACAAGAGTCTGGATTGTTAATTTCGACTTAGGCCGAGTGTACGATACGGATAATCTAGATCAAGCTGCCGTCCGGCTGGTGCGCGGCGGACAGTGTGACCGTTTTGGCGGGAGCTGCAACGGCGCCAGCGTCATAACCCTGAGCGTACATAATGCAGGCACGGGTACGGGGAAAGTAACCAGTAGTCCGGCGGGAATCGACTGTGGAGACGGTATAAACGATTGCTCTGAGACTTATTCCTCCAGTACCAGTGTGACGCTGACTGCGGCGGCGAAAACGGGATCGACCTTCGCGGGCTGGAGCGGCGGCTGCTCGGGAACCACGAATCCCTGTGTCGTGACCGTAAACGCCGCTACATCGGTGACCGCGACCTTTAATTCTAATGCCACTACCTATCAGCTTAAAGTCACCCCAGCCGGAACGGGCACGGGGACGGTGACCAGCAACCCAGCAGGAATCAACTGTGTAGACGGTGTAAATGATTGCTCCAAGAATTATGCCGCTAGTACCAATGTGACGCTAACTGCGGCTGCGAACAAAGGATCGGCCTTTGTGGGCTGGAGTGGCGACTGCTCAGGAACCATGAATATCTGTACGGTAACAATGAATGCTGCAAAAACCGTGACTGCAACCTTCACCCGTAAGTATTCGTTGATTGTCATCAAAGAAGGAACAAGCAACTCAAGCAATGGAACAGTGATGAGCAGCCCGAGCGGGATTAATTGCGGCCCAGACTGCAACGAAGATTATTTATCTGGCACCAGTGTGACGCTAACTGCGACGGTGAATATGGGATCGACCTTCGCGGGCTGGAGCGGTGGCGGCTGTTCGGGAACGACGAATACTTGTACGGTAACAATGAATGCGGCCACAACCGTGAAAGCAACCTTTAATTCTAATGCCACCACCTACCCGCTCGAAGTCAAAAAAGCCGGGACGGGCACGGGGAGAGTAATCAGCAGCCCGGCAGGTATCACTTGTGGAGACGATTGCTCCGAGAACTACACACCAGGAACGAGCGTGACGCTGACCGCAACGGCGGAGACGGGATCGACCTTCGCTAGCTGGAGCGGCGGCTGTTCGGGAACGACGAATACCTGCACGGTAACGATGAATGCTACAAAAACCGTGACCGCGACCTTTACTTCTAATGCCACCACTTATCTGCTCACAGTCACCCCAGCCGGAACGGGCACGGGGACGGTGACCAGCAACCCGGCAGGAATCAACTGTGGAAACAGTGTAAATGATTGCTCCAAGAATTATGCCGCCAGTACCAGCGTGACGCTGACTGCGGCAGCGAACACGGGATCGATCTTCGCTAGCTGGAGCGGCGGCTGTTCGGGAACGACGAATACCTGCACGGTAACGATGAATGCTACAAAAACCGTGACCGCGACCTTTACTTCTAATGCCACCACTTATCAGCTCGAAATCAAAAAAGCCGGAACGGGCGCAGGGACGGTGATGAGTAGCCCGGCGGGAATCAACTGTGGAGGCGATTGTTCGGAGAATTACCCCCAGGGAACGGTGGTGATGCTGATGGCGATGCCGACGGCGAGCAGCGGGTCGGTGTTCACCGGCTGGAGCGGTGGCGGCTGCTCGGGGGCTGACTTCTGCACCGTGACCATGAATGTGGCCAGACAGGTAACCGCGACTTTTGCAATTCCCATTCCCGCTGTGCCGGTGATGGCCAGTGCCGTGGCGGGTAACGCCCGAGTCACACTGAAATGGATGGCAGTGGCGGGTGCCACCAGTTACAAGGTTTACCAGGGATTTACGGCGGGCGGCGAATCCACGACTCCACTGAAAACCGGGCTTACCGGAACCAGCGTGATCCTCACCGGCCTGACCAACGGCACGCAATACTTTTTCAAGCTGGCTGCGGTCAACAGCGGCGGAACTGGCCCGCTATCGAACGAGGTCAGCGCCACGCCAGTAGCTTCTCCGGTAGCGCCCATTATTCACGCGGTAGCCGGTAACGGACAGGTGACGTTGAAATGGTCAGCGGTGGCGGGGGCGACGAGTTATCGCGTTTATCAGGGAACCAAGGCGGGCGGTGAATCCTTGACTCCGGTCAGGAGCGGCGTTACCGGAACTAGTGTGACGCTCCTCTACCTGACCAACGGCACCAAGTATTTTTTCAAGATGAAAGCGGCTAATGCTGGTGGAACCAGTGCGTTATCGAACGAGGTCAGCGCCACGCCGGTGCAGCCGCCTGCTGCGCCGGTAATGGCCGCAGCGGTGGCAGGTAACGCACGGGTGACGCTGAAGTGGTCAGCAGTGGCGGGAGCGAAGAGTTATCAGCTCTATCGAGGAACCACGACAGACGGCGAATCTACGACCCCAATTAAAACTGGTCTTACCGGAACCAGTCTGGTGCTGACCGGATTGACTAACGGCACGACATATTTTTTCAAAATGGCAGCGGTTAACGCCGGCGGCATCGGCCCGCTGTCTAACGAAGTCAGCGCCACGCCCATCGTGGCGCAGCCGGATTTCGTCATCACCAGCCTTACCTTGAACCCGGTCAGCCCTACGGCCAATAGCACCTTCACAGTGACTATCTCCGTGAAAAACCAGGGCACGGCGCGAGGAATGAGTGGCTACTTAGATGTCTGGGCCGATCAGCCCACGGTGCGAGGCTGCGCTGCAATGGGTAATGCTTTTGTGGATATTGGAATTCTAGAGGCGGGCGCAAGTAAGAATTTGACGGTCCCGCTGACTGCGGGAAGTGCTGGATCAAAAACCCTGCGCGCCTTCGCAGATAGTTGGTGCGAAATCGCCGAGTCTAATGACGGGAATAATCAATTAACCCAGGTTTATACCGTCGTTCCCTAGCCAATACTCTGTAGCATCCAGTCAATTTGCTATTCTAGGAGTTACGCAGTTTAACTTGTAACTCCTATATTTATAAAAATACCATGACCAACTACTCTTTAACAATTATCCTGCCGGCCCGTAACGAAGCAATTAATTTGCGTCCATTATTGGTCAAATTAACGACGCAATTTTCTGATGCTGAAATTATCGTGGTGAATGATGGTTCAACCGATGACACAATTGAATTGTGCCGGTCTTTTAGCGTTCGGGTAGTGTCACATCCCTATGGTTTGGGGAATGGAGCAGCAATCAAGGCAGGAGCACGGGCGGCGACGGGTGCGCGGTTGGTGTTGATGGATGCCGATGGTCAACATAATCCAGGGGATATTCCCCTTTTACTGGCCAAGCTAGACGATGGGTATGCAATGGCGGTGGGAGCTAGACGGGATGGGTCGCAGGCGTCGTGGGGCCGCAAAGTAGCGAATCGGATTTATAATCGTATGGCCAGTTGGATGACAAATCATCCAGTGTTAGATCTCACTTCTGGGTTCCGTGCGGTACGGACGGATCAATTTCGGGAATTTTTGTATTTATTGCCTAATGGCTTTTCCTACCCGAGCACAATTACGATGGCGTTTTTTCGTAGCGGTTATCCAGTAGCTTATGTGCCGATTGTGGCGGATCGACGCGAGGGTAAAAGCCATATCCGACCATTACAGGATGGTGTACGATTCTTGTTAATTATCTTCAAAATTGGAACACTGTATTCTCCTTTGAAGTTGTTTTTTCCGATTAGCTTAGGATTTTTTTTATTAGGGTTATGGTATTATTCCTATACATTTATTACTCAGGGACGGTTTACTAATATGGGCGTGGTATTGTTTGTCACTGCGGTCGTTGTGTTTCTTATGGGATTAGTATCGGAACAAATTAGTGGTCTTTTTTATCAAAAGTCCGGTGGTCAAGAAATCCGCGACTCTGCGGGATCGAGGAATTTCCACGCCGAGTATTGATCAACGTTGAAGTCAGTTATGGGTAACGTCAAGCCGAAACCTGCTTATTTATTTGCTGGTTTCAATAGCGGAGCATGGCAGTCGGCGATTTTGGTTTTCTGCACGGTTTAATGGATTTGCATTTCATAGGGTGCCGCAATAGAATGAGAAATGGCAACACGGCGCGCCAAAAAGCGTTGGCTACTCAGGGCTGACTCCAATTTGCTACCTGGGTTCATCAAATTTCCTTAAATTTCCTTGCTGGTTTGAGACCACCCCTTCATGGGGATTAGTTAAATTAGACAACGATGCGTAAGCATCGTTATCTTTTTTGGTAACCTCTTCGTTTACGGGGAGGCACTCCACCGACCTCAATCTGTCGATGGCTTTGTCATTCGGCAGATGAGGTCGGATGCAGATTGAAACATCAACATTTGTTTATAAACTACCTCGGGATTAAATCATGACTTGCTCTCATAATTTTTCACGTCGCAATTTTCTTACCACCACGGCCATGGGGTCGGTGGCTTTATTGCTCAGTGGCTTTGAAAAGGCGTTTGCCACAGACAGCGCGCCAAAGGTAACAGCGGACGAGGCGATGAAACTCCTAAAGGAAGGTAATGCCCGCTTCACGAGTGGTAAAACTACTCGTCCACATATTACTAAGGAACGACTTCAGGAAACCTATAAGCAAGGCCAGCATCCCTTTGCGACGATTATCGCCTGCTCCGATTCACGGGTTCCAGTAGAGGAAATTTTTGATCAAGGGGTAGGAGACATATTCACCATCCGCGTAGCGGGCAATGTAGTTCACGCCGATGAATCAGGCAGCGTTGAATATGGTGCTGGACATCTTGGCACCGGGTTGGTGGTAGTGATGGGGCATACCAAGTGTGGAGCCGTCACTGCTGTGGTCAAGGGCGATAAATTAGGTGGCAACATCCCCAAGTTGGTCGATACTATCGCCCCTGCGGTTGCGCGCTCTAAGGCCAAGAAACCTGAGCTGACCGGAGACGCGCTGATTAATGATTCGATCATCGAGAACGTCAAAGAATCGATGTCCTTGTTGCTCAAAAGCGAAGAAATTGCGCATTTAGTTCATGAAGGCAAGGTAAAGGTAGTCGGTGCGCTCTATCACATTGAAAGTGGCATAGTAGACTGGTTGTAACTATCGTAAGCCGAATCGCCCTTACAGGCTGGCGGTCGGGAAAGACCGACAACAAACCGCCCGCCTTCTTCACCACGGCTTAAAACCGTGGTGGTTTGCGGGCATCTGGTAATACGCGAAAAGGTACAGGTATGCAAATTGAAATCAACGGTAAGACCATTCAGCTTAGTGAAGCTGGCTGGATGGAAGATTTGAGCGAGTGGAATGAAGAAGTGGCCGTGGCCATCGCCCACAACGAAAAAGTAGAGATGACCTCGGAGCATTGGGATATCGTCAACACTGCTCGGGAATATTTTCAGGAACACGGATCAGTAGCCGAGCCACGAATTTTTTCAAAGATTATGAAAGAGAAATTCGGCGTTGATCGATCCAGCAGCAAGTATATTTATGATCTCTTTCCCTATGGTTTAATCAAGTCCGCTAATAAAGTAGCCGGACTACCCCGCCCCAAGGGTTGCAGTTAGCCGCTCTTCAGCCTACCCAAACTTACCCATTTATCTCTTGGCACTGATAACTCAGCACTAAAGCTACCTATAGGTAGCTTTAGGTAAGTCTGAGAGAATGGATAAATGGGATTCAGCGCCCCATACCTTAACTTGTTAAAGAGCACCAGAATTTTAGCACCAATGCAGCGCATCGCGAAAATCAAAAAACGATTTGAACGCGATTCATCCCACGGCTAAACCCAGCGGCTCTCTCGCTATTTTCTGTAAGCCTCCGGCTGCTATAATCAGCCGCTTTCATCACAATAACCGAAAATATGCGTACCTTATCCACCACCTTGCGCGCCATTCTCGCCGTTGCGGCCACCATTGGCATCACGGTGTTGTTGTTCGTGCTGCTGGCGCTCACGGATTGGGCGTTTTCGGTGCTGGACCGGCTGCGTGGTGCGCCGACCTGGTTCATCGTCATTTATTCAATCGTGATTGTTGCCCTCGGTGGCAGTGGCGCATGGGTGGTATGGCGGCTGTTACGGCGTAAGGATCCGCCGCAGGTATCTTCCACGACTCCGCCTACCCAGGAAGATCTAGAGCGACGTATTACCCAAGGCGAACAGTGGGGACTCGATGTTGCGATGGTGCGCAAGGAGCTTGCCGAACTCAGGAACCGGCGGGCCACTGGCGAAATATATATCGCACTCTTTGGAGAAATCAGCACTGGAAAATCATCACTACTTCGGGCATTGCTGCCTGAGGCAGAAGTCGAAATTTCGGCCCGTGGTGGCACAACCCGCGAGATAACCCGCCATGTTTGGCTGAGTACCGCCCGCGATCGATTGATCCTCACCGACATGCCCGGCCTCAATGAGGCCAGCGGTGAGTTGGACACCATGGCGCGTGAGGAAGCCATGCGCTCCCATGTGGTGGTGTACGTCTGTGATGGCGATTTGACTCGTGACCAGTACCGTGAACTGCAAACGCTTCTTTCTTTGAATAAACCTTTAATCTTGGCTTTGAACAAAATGGACCTCTACAGCGACGAAGAGTTGACCGCAGTGCGTCAACGATTGGTCGAACGAGTGGAGGGTGCCGCGCGGGTCGTGGATGTTATCGCCATCAGCTCCGGTGGTACTCAGGAGGTATTAAAGGTTTTCCCCGATGGTCACGAAGAACGGGTAACGCGCGAACTACCGCCCCGCATCGCTGCTTTGGCCGGGGCACTGCAACGCTGCATTGATAGCGATTTATCCACTCTGGAAAAATTACGCGATAGCGCGGTATTTGTGCTGGCGGCGCGCAAATTGGATGAAGCCTTAGTAGCTCATCGTCGCGTGAAGGCCGAGGAACTGGTGGTGCAGTACGCGCGCAAGGCGGTGGTCGGCGCAATGGCTGCCGTGGCACCAGGAACCGATCTTTTGATCCAGGGTTATCTTGGAATTAATCTTTTGAAAGAACTTTGTGCCCTTTACGAGGTTCCGGTACGGCAGATTGACCTTCAGCATTTGCTAGAACAGTCGGGACGTCATGTTGCCAAGACTCTACCGATTATGCTCGCGGTCGCAGGGAACGGTCTCAAGGCTTTTCCAGGATTGGGGACGGTAGCCGGTGGAATGTTGCATGCGGTCGCCTATGGCCTGATCTTCGACAGTCTGGGCAAGGCTGTGACCCACACCCTGGAGGCCCGTGGCGAGCTTCAATCTGCGCCGGCCGTACTGCTCTTCGAGGAAAAACTTGGTGAAGATTTGGAATCACGCGCGCGAAAATTTGCCAGAATGGCTCTCACACGCCAAATCCCGACTCAAAACGACTCTTGATACCACCCGAGAGACCACTCGTGATGTCTCGCAAGAAGCGGTTGGCCTAGGACGAGAAATCGCCAAGGAAGCCGCCGCTACCAGTCGCACCGCTGCCAAAAGGGCCTTGAGCGCGACTCGTCACGTCCTGGAGGCCTTAGAGGCGCGTCTCAATGATGATGATGAAGAGTCGATCCCGACTCCAACTGGCGATACTCACCTAGACTTGGCCCGCGAAAGTCTCCGCGAGTTGGTGAATGATCCCAGGGTACCTCCAACCGTGCGTGAATCCCTGGCAGAGGATTACCGTCAAGTACAAGCCATGCTTGAAAAAATCGAGCATGGTCAGGTCCACGTCGCCGTATTTGGTCGGGTAAGCGTCGGCAAATCAGCGTTGCTCAACGCGCTTCTGGGTGAAAATCGTTTTCGCACGAGTCCCTTGCATGGTGAAACCCGTACCCATGAAATGGCGGCCTGGGAGGAAGTCCAGACCGGCGGCGTCTTTCTTATTGATACCCCGGGCATTAACGAAGTGGATGGAGTATCGCGCGAACGTCTCGCACACGAGGTAGCAAGTCGCGCCGACCTGGTAATGTTCGTAGTCGATGGAGACATCACCGAAACCGAGCTATCTGCCCTGCGTGTCTTGGCCACCCAGGGGCGCCCGTTGATCCTGGTCTTCAACAAGGCCGACCGTTACACAAGCGCGGAACGGGAACTCTTGATGACTACCTTGGAGGAGCGCACCCTGAATCTGGTGCGCCCTGACTACCTGGTTTGTTCGTCAGCAGCACCTGGCGAGCGCATCTACGTTCAGGTGGATGATCACGGACGCGAGATCGAAATTCGTCGCCGCCCCGAGCCAGATGTGGGAATGCTGCGCGAACGGTTATGGACACTACTGGAGGCCGAGGGCAAGACCCTGGCGGCCCTCAACGCCAGTTTGTTCGCGGGCCGGCTCTCTGACCAGGTCGCCGCGCGGATTCTGGAAGTTAAGCGTGGACTAGCCGAAAAGGTGGTGCGTACCTATTGCATATCTAAAGGAGTGGCGGTGGCAGTCAATCCTATTCCGGTAGTGGATCTGTTTGCTGCCATGATGGTGGATATCTCGATGATTTTGCACCTTTCCCAGATTTATGGATTTTCCGTAAGCAAGGGCGAGGCGAATGATCTAGTCAGGACCATTGCCACCCAAACCGCGTTGCTTATGGGTACGGTGTGGGCGGTCAATTTGCTTTCTTCGGCACTCAAGGCCACCACTGTCGGGTTGTCCACGATCCTCACCGCAGCTACCCAGGGAGCAGTAGCCTATTACGCCACCTATATTATCGGCCAAGCCGCCGAGCGTTTTTTTGCCCAAGGACGCTCCTGGGGTGAAGGAGGGCCTAAGCAGGTGGTGCGAGAAATTCTCGATAGCCTAGACCGTGATTCCCTCATCGCCCAAGCACGCGCCGATATCTTGGAAAGATTACGAATGACTTAAATGCCACCCTTAATTGGGTGTCACCAGATGCCGGCGAGAGAGCCACCCCGGCTTTAGCCGAGCAGGGAGGAAAGCGGGCGGTTTTCAGAATTAGGAGCCGGTCTTTCCCGGCTATCAGCCCTTACGGGCCTAGTAACGCACACCTTACGGTGTGGCTCCCCTCGCCAAT
>CAUYTW010000307.1 GCA_963575715.1 Gammaproteobacteria bacterium
CTTTCAGTCGGAATAATGAAGCCACCGCCTTCTAGGCGGTGGTCTGTTCACTTTCAATTCCTCTACACTACGAATTAGATAATGTGCTATTCCTTGAGCTTTAATATTATTCCAGACTAATTCAACAGGATTAAGATTTGGGGAATAAGTAGGTAGAAAAAATATTTTTACTTTTCCATCGGTTTTCTTCAAATATTCTTTAACTACATTGGAATGATGGACAGAATATCCATCAGTGATAATCCAGACCGGGGAGGTAGCGTCCTTAACCAAACTTTTCAAATATTCAACAAAAGCATCACCGTTTAATGATTGCGTCCCTACTTGGAAATGTATTTCTCCTTCATTAGTTATCGCAGCAATCATATTGATGCGATAACGTCCCCCTGTAGCAGGAACAATAGGGGTCAAACCTTGGAAACTCCATGTGGTACCAGCATGATAATCTGTACGCACTCCAGCCTCATCAAGAAAATAAATTTTTGCTCCTTCTTTTTCAGCTAATTCTTTGATTTTAGGGAATTCATTATTCTTCCAATTCTCCACAGCAGCGGCTTGACGCTCTATAGCGCGACGGGCTGGACGCTGTGGAGTTAAACCAATACGGTGCAATAAACGGCTAACCGCAGAACGGCTCATCTGAATTGAAAATTCATTCTCAATTAATGCCTTTATGATTTCAGTTGTCCATAAAACGGTTTCAAATTTAAAATCCAATGGGGTAAACACACACAACCAAAGTGCAAGAACTTTCTTTTGTTGTTCATTAAGAAAAGATTGTCTTCCAGGAACAGGTTTTGACCTTAAGGCATCCATCCCTTTTTTCTGTGCGCGCTGATTCCATTCGTATACTCTCGAAATATGCACACCAAATATTTCAGCTACCTCTTTTATTGGTATTCCCTTGCGTATTGCTTTTACAGCCTGTATTCTGATGTATTCTAAAGTAGAGTGATCGAGAGTTCGACCATCAAAATCTTTTTTCATGATAAAAACCTCTTAATTATATGCAAAAAAATATGGTTTAGTAATTTTTCCTCTAACCAATGCACAGATTAGTATATTGGTGATCGCAGTGAACAATCAGCTCGTGCGTTATGGAATTCGTTACTTTCATTTTATCGACAATGCGTAGTGAGTTATACTGATTTCTGAAAAGCGTACGCAGCAATATTTCCTACAACTCGTCATCGCGCGGTGGGTAAAGATAGCGGACAAACTAATCGTATTGAACGATTCAATTGTATACTCGGTCAAAGAATTTCGAGATTGGTAAGAAAATCTTTATCATTTTCTAAAAAACTTGCCAATCATATTGGAGCAATTTGGTATTTTATCCATCACTATAATGCCTCGCTTCCGATTAACCAAAATGGATAATAATCATCGAATCCTATAAAGTTAGGGCACTACTCGAATTTTAATTAATCAGCCTTTGCATCAAATAGTTACAACTTGGCGGTTCTTCATGACCACCAACTGGCCAGATTGGCGAAGGTATTGTTCTAAGGAAAATTATTATAGAAAACAGTGCAGAGAGCCGCTGGTTTTAGCGGGCAGAATGAATCGCGTTCAAATCATTTTTTGATTTTCGCCATGCGCTGCATTCATGCTAAAATTTTAGTGCTCTTTAAACAAGTTAAGGTATGCGGTTGCCAGGGGAAGTCTCGGGCGTAAAACCTTGTGCGTGCTTAAAAAGCTATGGCAACCTTGAATTAAATGGTTCCGGTGCATCACCGTCGGCGGCCAAGTATCTACGGACGGTAAAACTACCCGAACGTATAGAGCCAGTCACACTAGGCCAAAGTTGCTTGATATGACTCCTGAATCGGGTGCGTCTTTCAAGGTTGGGGAATTTCTCTCCCGGCATTCTGGTTCTCGCGGTGTTATCAAAAATTTCAACAATTTATTCGTAGGAGTGTCAAGAGCGCTGTTTCTCGATAATGTTCTCCTCAGGAACTCAACCGTGACCAAATATCGCCTTTTATACCAGACTCATTTTTTTGCGGCTACACTATTTTTCTTTTTGATATCAGTTAATTTTTCAGAAGTTTTCGCCGCTAAACCCAACCACGCGACCCCGGCGACCGCCAAGGAATCCGCAACTCCCGCCGGATCTGCGGCTTCCACCGCCAAGGCTGGTGCCACAGCACCAATCAAAGGAACGGTCATTCCAGCTCCTCCGCAAGTAGCGGCGGGTGCATGGACGCTGATGGATGCCGATACGGGTCGGGTATTCGCCGAAAATAATGCCGATACTCGCGTGGAGCCGGCGAGTCTAACTAAAATCATGACTGCCTATGTTGTCTTCAATGCCATTCATTCAGGAGAAAAAAGTCTTACTGATTCAGTCCGCATCAGTGAGCACGCCTGGAAGACAGGTGGTTCTCGTACCTACCTTGACCTGGGTAGTCAGGTGCCACTCGAAACAGTATTACTGGGAATGATTGTTCAGTCGGGTAATGACGCTAGTGTCGCGCTGGCGGAACACATTGCAGGTACCGAACAAGCCTTTAGCGACCTCATGAACCATCATGCTGAACAGATCGGCATGGTGAATTCCCATTTCGAAAACGCCACCGGCTTACCCGGCCAGCAACATTATTCTAGTGCCCATGATTTAGCACTTCTTTCAAAATCCTTGATTCAGCGATTTCCCGAAGAATATAAAATATTTTCAGTAAAAGAATTTACTTATAACGGAATTGTGCAACACAATCGTGACGTGCTCCTTCGGCGCGATGAATCCGTCGATGGAATTAAAACGGGTTTTACCGATCGCGCTGGTTACTGTCTGGTATCCTCGGCCAAACGCGAAGAAATGCGTCTCATCTCGGTGGTAATGAATACCAAATCTCCCGCAGCGCGTGCTCGAGAGGCTCAGGCATTACTTGATTACGGGTTTCGTTTTTGGGAAACACATCGCGTCCATGTCGGGCGACAACCGATGGCTACTACTCGCGTTTGGAAAGGTGCGCAACGGGAATTGGCGGTGGGTACCGCTCAGGATATTCACGTTACTGTTCCTCGGGGATCATATAAAACAGTAACCACGAATTTTGAAATACAGAATCATATCGTTGCTCCCGTGAACAAAAATCAGACCGTCGGAACAATGCATGTAACCCTGCCTGACGGAAAGGTCGAGGATTATCCCTTGGTAGCCATCGAAGAAATTGCCTTGGGCAGTTGGTGGCGACGCCTAGTGGACATGATTTTGATGTGGTTCAATATGGATTCATTTGGCCTTGGCAAAGGCTAAATTTCAAAAATTAATTACAAAATTTGGTCTCCATATCTAGAGGGGATAATCTGGTTATCCCTTACGAGACACTGAACCACTTAATTATTTCATCATTTTGGTATATCACAATGGCTGACCGCCGACTTCAAGTGTTCCATACTGTTGCACGCTTACTGAGTTTTACTAAGGCTGCCGATGCCTTACATATGACGCAACCTGCGGTTACCTTTCAAGTACGACAGCTTGAGGAATATTTTAATATCCGTCTTTTTGATCGCACTCATAACCGAATTACTTTAACTCCTGCTGGAGAACGAGTCTATACTTATGCTGATAAAATTTTTGAACTTTATCGAGAGATGGAAAATAGCGTGCGCGAGCTTACTGGCGAAATTAGCGGAGTGCTCGCTATCGGAGCTAGTACCACGGTCGCGGAATATATGTTACCCACATTACTCGGTGATTTTAAACTCAAGTATCCCAATGTTACTGTGCGGCTGAAAGTTTCCAATACCGAAGGTATTGTTTCCATGGTCGAAAATAATGTCATTGATCTAGGGGTAGTGGAAGCAATTGTGCCGAATCGGAATTTGGCGGTGGAATTGTGTGGTCGTGATGAATTAGTTGTCATTATGCCTCCTACTCACGCACTAGCACAGCGAGCCAAGGTTAGCATTATGGAATTACAGGATCATTCTTATATTTGTCGTGAAGAAGGATCGGGAACCTTGGATACTATAATGGAATATTTGGGAAAATTGGGAATGAATCTATCCGATTTACGAATCGTCATGGAGCTAGGTAGTCATGAATCCATAAAAGGAACCGTAGAGGCAGGCATGGGAATTTCCATTGTCTCTAAGACTACGATTCAGAAAGAGTTACGCCTTGGCAGTCTAGTCGCCATTCCACTTGATCCTCCCTTGAGTCGACCATTTTCCTTCGTTCATCAACGTCTAAAGTTTCGGATGCGGGCAGTAGATGAATTGCTGGAATTTGCCCGCCGTTATTGTCATGGTCATTTTATTCAATTTACCGTGCCCGTTTAATGTCAATCACCACGACCTTATAAAGGCGTGGCTTGTGAAAACAAGTCCGAGGTTGACCAGCCTTAATTCGAGAAATCGAACTACGTTGCAACGAAGTAAAAGCTTGTCCTGCGCGCAGTCGCAGGAACTCACCTTGGGGGCGCTTCCTCTGCCTGTCGGCAGACAGGCAACTCCAGAGCTTCTGAAAGCGGCGGATGCAAACACGGTACGGGTAACTACGAAACGGTTTGTCGCAAAGTTCTCAAGAACTAAAGCTGCGTTGCAACATTAGCTAGGGGAGCCACACCGCAAGGTGTGTGTCACTAGGCCCGTAAGGGCTGACAGCCGGGAAAGACCGGCGTTTTTACCGAACGGTTGAAAAACCGTCTCCTTTTCTCCCCGCCCTCAAAGGCGAGGTTTCTCGGAGACACTGATGAAACGGCAGTGTAGTTTTCTCAATTCTGTATGATTTCTACCAAGAAAAAATTATCGCGGGTATTCGATGATTTGGACGACCATCAACAAGAAATGTTGCTGGACTTCGCCGAATTTCTCCAGGCTCGGACTGGTAAAATACACACCATTCCAAAAATTCCACTTTCTATTCCTCGGCCGCCGACAGAAAGCGTGATTGCGGCGATCAAACGATTGGCTACCACCTATCCCATGCTTGAACAAGCACGTCTTTTCAATGAAACCTCGATGTTAATGACTACCCATATCATGGAAGGACGTTCCTCTAAAGAAGTTATCGATGATTTGGAAATTTTGTTTAAGCATCACTTTGAAAAATGGCGTAATGAGATGGAAGTAAATAAGGCATCAGAAAAATGATCGACGTTTTGCGTGGCTGGTTCCAGCGCTATTTTTCCGATCCTCAAGCAGTAGTCCTGACAGCATTGCTGCTGATTGGTTTTGCTGTTGTATTAAATTTGGGAAAAATTCTTGCACCGGTTCTTGCTTCCATCATATTTGCTTATCTTCTGGAAGGAATGATACGGCCTTTGGAATTTATTCGGGTTCCGCGCTGGGTTGCAGTTTTAGTAGTTTTTACGCTCTTTATGATGAGTCTGTTTTTCTTGCTTTTTAGATTATTGCCACTTTTTTCTCGTCAACTTTCTCAACTCGCCCAACAGATTCCCGATATGGTCGCACGGGGCCAGCAAATTTTATTGCTATTGCCAGAAAAATATCCTGATATCATTAATCAAAGTCAGGTCAAATCCATAATGGACAATATGCGCACGTTTTTTGGAGAATTCGGTCAAGGAATCCTTTCGCTATCTTTAGCCTCGCTTCAGGGACTTGTAATTATTGTACTTTATTTATTCATGGTTCCGTTCATGGTCTTTTTTTTCCTCAAGGACAAGGAACTCATTCTTGGCTATATTGTTAACCATCTTCCTAAGGAACGGCGATTAGCTACGAAAGTCTGGAACGAAATGAATGAGCAAATTGGGAACTATGTACGCGGTAAACTGCTAGAGGTTCTTATTATTTGGTTAGCTACCTACATCGCTTTCGCTACACTAGATTTAAATTACGCACCTTTACTGTCGTTCTTGGTGGGACTCTCGGCAATTATTCCCTATGTAGGGGTAGTTGTGGTAACGGTTCCGATAGCTTTCATTGGATATTTTCAATGGGGCTGGGGGAGCGATTTTCTTTGGCTAATGGTGATATACAGCATCATTCAGGTAATTGATGGAAATATTATCGTACCACTCATGTTTTCAGAGGCGGTCAATCTTCATCCTGTCGCTATCATGATTGCAGTACTATTTTTTGGCGGGATTTGGGGTTTTTGGGGAGTTTTTTTTGCCATTCCCCTTGCAACCCTCGTCCAGGTAGTAATTACTTTCTGGCCGAGAACGCCAGTAACGACGGAGTTAGATTCTAGTATTCTATAAAATACTCTATAGTGTTCAATTATCTCCTAATGGTGCTGGAGTTACTGGATCTGGTATTTGAATACCGCAGCCGGGACTAGCTTGTGGAGGTGGACTATTACGCAAGAACGGCACGCGCACCGCTCCGTCGCAGAAGGATTCGACTTGTTGGCCACGGGAAGATACCCAGGTATATTCAACATTGGGAGGAGGAGCAGGCTGCAACGGAAGTGGCTGAAGAGCGACCATTAAATCCATCCACACCAGCATTGCTCCCTGTGCGCCACTCAAGCCCGCCGGTTGATTATCGTCACGCCCAAGCCATGCCACCGCTACGCGATCACCGGAAAATCCCGAAAACCAGGAATCACGCAACTCGTCGGTGGTTCCCGTCTTGCCCGCCAGATTTAAATTAGCCGGCAGTTTGGACAACAGTGGACGGCCAGTCCCAGCGTGTACCACTTCCTGCAGGGCATTAATCAGTAAGAAAACCGCGCCGGGATCCACCGCCGGTCGCACTTCCAACGGATAATGCTGCAAGGGAATGCCTTTGGCGGTGAGTACCGCACGAATTGCTCGCAACGGCATCTGAAATCCTTCCGCGCCAATGCTTTGATAAATCGTAGCAACTTCCAGTGGTGTAAGCGACACGCCCCCTAAAAGCAGCGAAGGATAAGGATCGAGAGATCGCTCCAGACCCAGTTTATTGAGCATGGCGAGTACTTCCTTGACTCCCACCGCCAATCCCAATCGCACGGTGGCCAGATTATAAGAATGGGCCAAGGCACTACGCAGAGAAACCGTCCCATGAGCACGGTGGTCATAATTCTTAGGTTCCCAGGGCTTTCCACCGCGCGTGGGCACGGAGATCGAGGTATCTTCCAGGGGTGTAAGGAGATGATAGGGGCGGCCACGCGCCAAGGCTGTGAGGTAAACCACTGGTTTTATTGTGGACCCTACCTGGCGCAAGGCGTCCAACGCCCGATTGAAACCGGCGAAATGGGCTTCTCGACCGCCCACCACCGCTTGTACCTCGCCGCTGTCGCGACTGGTGACAATAATTGCTCCCTCCAGCTTACCCGGCGGGAGATGTTTTTGACGTTCCAGGACGCGCGCCCGGCCATCAAGGGCAGCATCTGCGGCTTGCTGTACGAAAGGATTCAAGGTTGTGAAAATTTGCAATCCCTCGGAACGCAAATCTTCCTCACGGTAATCACGAGCGAGTTGGCGACGAACCAAATCGAGAAATGCGGGATAGGGTGAAGCTCCACGTCGGGGGTGGTCGGTTACCTCTAAAGGAGCGTTTTGATAACGCCGCAGATCTTCTTCGCTCATGCCCCCGGATTCGGCAAATTTAGTCAAAACCAGGTCACGGCGTTCCTTGGCACGCGTCGGATGCTTGCGTGGGTCGTAATAGGATGCGCCGCGTGCCAATCCCGCCAGCAAGGCAAGCTGCGGAGTCGCTAATTCTTCCAGAGGACGGCCAAAATAAAACCAGCTTGCCAGACCAAAGCCGTGAATCGCCCGCGCCCCATCCTGTCCCAAATAGATCTCGTTGAGATAGGCTTCCAGAATTTCATCCTTGCTGTAATGTAGATCCAATTCCAGCGACATTACCGCTTCTTTGATTTTGCGCGCCAGACTGCGTTCTTTGTGGAGATAAAAATTCTTGACAAGCTGCTGAGTTAGTGTTGAGCCTCCTTGAACTGTCGCGCCCGCACGAAGATTGGAAATAAATGCACGAACAATAGCGATGGGATCGATTCCATAGTGTTCATAGAAATGACGATCTTCAATGGCGATTAATAATTTGGTCAGCAGGGATGGGACTTCGGAAAGTCGTACCAGGATGCGATCCTCGGCCTTGGTCGGATAGATACCGCCAATCACCAGTGGATCAAGGCGTATTACCCCCGCCGGACTGTCTAATTTTTGGATGCTATTGCCAACGAAACTCATCCGCACCGCTTGCGATGCCTCATCGCCATCCCAAAAAGTGAAGGCGCGGGTTACAAGCTGGGCATCATTGCCGGTGATTGCATAGCTGCCAGGTTCCACTGGTTCCTTGACCGACCGGTAACCCAGGGCATCGAGTTCCATTTGAAGTTGTGCTGGGGTAAGGCTCAACCCTTGATACAGCTCCAGGGGACGGGCATAAACGCGCGCGGGTAGCTCCCAGCGTTTACCGTCGAATTGCTCTCTGACTTGATGATCCAGGATTAATGCCTGGCTTATCGGAAAAAGGACTAACAGGCCAAATAAAAGTCCGATGGCCAAACGGGTGAGGATATATATCATAATTTTTCGGTAAACTGCGTGATTCTGCGCCGATCACGTTTCGTTGGACGGCCTTCACCAATCTCGCGTCGGGGAGCGATGCGGCGCAATTCCACCTCCCGCTCACGCCTGATTATGCTTTCTGGAGTTTCTTCATAAAGAGTCACCGCTTCGGTAGCAGGACGACGGGCATCGGAGAGGCGACGCACAATGACCGTGCGTTCCACATGAGCGCGCACATTGATTTCCATCCCAATTTTCATTTCCTTGGCAGGTTTGGCGCGTTGTCCATTCACCCGTACCTTTCCTCCTTCAATGGCATCCACCGCTAGACCACGAGTCTTGAAAAAACGCGCGGCCCATAACCATTTATCCAGACGTACTCGATCAACGGAAAAAATCTCGGTCATAATAAATTTTAATCACCAAAAGACTCAGAATAATAAAATGCCGATTTTTCGCCACCAGGTGCATGTATAGAGGAATTGGTCAGGAATGAGATTAAAACCAGACTTACAAAACAAATACCACTCATAATTTTTTGGGGGATTGACGCTTTGCTCGTTGCGAGCAGGACAGGAAAAAATTGATATGCATTAATTGGTCGGGGCGAGAGGATTTGAACCTCCGACCACCTGAACCCCATTCAGGTGCGCTACCAGGCTGCGCTACGCCCCGTTTCATCAGAGTCTCCGAAAATCTCGCACATTAGGGCGGAGAGGCAAAGAGACGATTTTGCAACTGTTGGTAAAATGCCGATCTTTCCCTGAAGTCAGCCCTTACTCGGCCCAATGGAGAGGTGATTGACGGAATAGGTCAGTATATACGGGAAATCCTGCTAGTTACAAGCTATGGATGGGGATACTACACCGCAGCTTGCTACAAAGTAATTGATTCGTAGCCAAAATTTTTTAATGCCTGTTCGTCATCCGACCAACCAGTGCGGATTCGTACCCAGGTCTCCAGAAAGACCTTACGTTCAAAACAGCGTTCCATGTCTTCGCGGGCTTCCTGACCAACCTGTTTCAGTAGGGTACCATTCTTGCCGATGACAATCCCCTTCTGACCAGGACGTTCAACCCAGATGATTATGCCGACTCGCATCAATCCATCTTTCTCCACGAAGGATTCCACTTCGCAGGTGATCGCATAAGGCAATTCCGCGCCTAGGTGACGAATCAATTTTTCGCGTACTAATTCTGCGGCAATAAAACGCAAACTACGATCGGTTACTTGATCTACGGAAAATTGAGCATGTCCCTCTGGTAATAAGGGAACAACAACTTGCTCCAAGAGATTAATATTGTCGCCACGCAAAGCGGATAACGGCACCAGTTGAAAAAAATCGCGTTTTGTTGAAAGCTGTTGGAGATAGGGAAGCAGCAGTGACTTGTCGTGAACCAAATCGCTCTTGTTGATGGCCAGAATGACGGGTACTCGTACCGAATTAAGGATTCCCAGCACCAAATCGTCTTCCTCAACCCATTTCGTGCCGGCGACAACCATGACCACCACATCGACCCCTCCTAAGGCAGCATGAGCAGTACGGTTGAGATAGCGACTCATGGCATATTTACCCTCTCGATGCATTCCGGGAGTATCGACATAAATTGCTTGGAATTCAGTGCGTGTGCAAACGCCCAAAATTCGATGACGAGTAGTTTGAGGGCGACGAGCAGTAATCGATATCTTTTGGCCCACCAGGCGATTAACGATGGTCGATTTGCCTACGTTGGGCCGTCCAACGACGGCCACAAAACCACAGCGATAATTCACAGGAAGATCCATAACGTTTGCCAGGAGAATTTATAAATCTTTGACGAGAAAACTTTGCAAAATTACCCTTGCAGGTCACCCCACAAGCCATCTCGATCCCGATGGGTCAAAGGGTGATTGACTACGAAGATTAAATTTTTTAATTATCCCCCCCCAAATTTCATATCCTCAAAGAAGCGTTTAACTCCATCAAACCAGGAATTGGCGCGTGGGTTGTGCTTCTCATCGCTGTTGCGCAGACTGTTGTCGAATGCCTGAAGGAGATCCTTCTGTTTTCCGGTCAAATTGATGGGAGTTTCGATAACTACCCTACAAAGCAAATCACCCGGTGGCCCACCATGAACCGAACGAACACCCTTACCACGCAAACGGAAGACCTTGCCACTTTGGGTTTCAGGCGGAACCTTGAGCTTGACCCTACCATCTAGGGTCGGCACGTCTAGTTCTCCCCCTAGCGTGGCAACCACAAAACTGATTGGAACTTCACAATGGAGGTCATTTTCCTCGCGGGAAAAAATAGGATGCTCCTTGACCTGAACCTGCACATATAGGTCACCCGATGAACCACCATGTTCTCCAGACTCTCCCTCTCCTGCCAGACGAATCCGGTCGCCAGTATCTACGCCAGAAGGCACCTTGACTGAAAGGGTTTTTTGATCCTGAACCCGCCCGCGGCCACTACACGTTGGGCATGGATCGAGAATCACCTGGCCACGTCCATGACAACGTGGACAAGTTTGCTGTACCGAGAAAAATCCCTGCTGCATCCGAACTACGCCCCGACCATTGCAGGTGGTGCAGGAGGTAGGCGAAGTACCACGTTTAGCACCTGAGCCACCACATGCCTCGCAACCAAGCATGGTAGGTACTCGAATCTTGACTGTGGTTCCGAAGACCGCCTCTTCTAGGGAAAGATCCAGGGTATAACGCAGATCAGCACCCCGGTAGGCACGAGGGCCTCCGGCTGTTCCTCCACCACCCGCACGATTTCCTCCGAAAATATCTCCGAAGACATCGCCAAAAATCTCGGAGAAATTCGCTCCGCTATAACCCGATCCCGAGCCTGATGCAGCCGAGGAATCCACTCCAGCGTGACCAAATTGATCATAGGCCGCCCGTTTGCGTGGGTCGGTAAGGATCTCGTAAGCCTCTTTGCATTCCTTGAATTTCTCTTCGGTATCCTTGTCTCCCGGGTTACGGTCGGGGTGATATTTCATAGCGAGACGCCGATAGGCCTTTTTCAGGTCGGCCTCAGCGGCATTTTTCGCTACTCCCAGGATTTCGTAATAATCTCGCTTAGCCATTGCTTGGTCGCCGGGCGGCATCGCCCATGATTTTGTTTTATTGCCAGCCCGCACCTCCCGTGCGGGAGGCGTACCTCGCGCCGAGAGGGCGCATAAACGTTCGATGGTTACTTTTTAACGCGAGTTACTTCCTCGAATTCAGCATCCACCACGTCACCATGCACTTTATCTCCACCTTTGCCACCGGATTCATGATTAGTTGGCCCACCATGACCACCACCTGTTGGTCCGGTTGGACCTGCCGTCGGACCACCGCCGGTCTGAGCGTACATCTGCTCCGCCATTTTGCTCGCGGCCTCAGACAAAATGCGGGATTTAGCCTCAATTACATTCTTATCATCACCCTTGATTACCTGTTCCAGGTCACGGATCGCTGATTCAATAGTCACGCGTTCGGAACCACTCACCTTCTCGCCGAGGTCAGCAAGCGATTTCTTAGTAGCATGGAGTAAACTATCGGCATGATTACGGGCATTAATCAGATCTTGGAATTTGCGATCCTCGGCAGCATGAACTTCGGCATCCTTCACCATACGGTTGATCTCATCCTCGGACAAACCACTAGAGGCGCGAATGACAATGGATTGCTCGCGGTTGGTGGCCTTGTCCTTAGCGGAAACATTGAGAATTCCGTTGGCGTCGATGTCAAAGGTGACTTCAATCTGCGGTGCTCCGCGCGGTGCTGGAGGAATGCCGCTCAGGTCGAAACGACCCAGCGATTTATTCGCACCGGCCATCTGACGTTCACCTTGAAGAACATGCACGGTTACCGCCGTCTGACCGTCCTCGGCAGTTGAAAAGACCTGCTGGGCACGGGTCGGAATCGTGGTGTTCTTGTCAATGAGCTTAGTCATCACGCCACCCAGAGTTTCAATCCCGAGGGATAGCGGCGTGACATCAAGCAAGAGCACGTCCTTGACCTCACCACCCAATACACCCGCCTGAATGGCCGCACCCACCGCTACTGCCTCGTCGGGATTCACATCCTTGCGTGGGTCACGATTGAAGATGCGCTTGACTACTTCCTGAACCTTCGGCATCCGCGTCTGGCCACCCACCAAAATGACCTCATCAATCGCAGAAGCTGACAATCCCGCGTCTTTAAGCGCGATACGGCAAGGTTCGACGGTTTTTTCGATCAATTCCTCGACTAACGATTCTAGCTTGGCGCGGGTCAATTTGTAATTAAGGTGCTTGGGGCCACTCGCGTCGGCAGTGATGTAAGGCAGATTGATATCTGTCTGTTGACTGGATGACAGTTCAATCTTAGATTTTTCAGCCGCTTCCTTCATCCGTTGTAGAGCAAGCGGATCGTTACGCAGATTGATGCCGCTTTCGCGTTGGAATTGCTCGACCAGGTGGTCGATGATGCGCTTGTCGAAATCCTCGCCCCCGAGGAAGGTATCGCCGTTAGTAGACAATACTTCGAATTGATGCTCGCCCTCGACCTCGGCGATTTCAATGATGGAAATATCGAAAGTACCGCCACCAAGATCATAGACCGCGATCTTGGAATCCCCACGTTTTTTGTCCATACCATAGGCAAGCGCCGCCGCTGTCGGCTCGTTTATGATGCGCTTGACCTCCAGCCCAGCGATGCGTCCAGCAGCCTTGGTAGCCTGACGCTGAGAATCATTGAAGTAGGCGGGGACGGTGATGACCGCCTCAGTGACAGTCTCACCCAGATAATCCTCGGCGGTCTTTTTCATCTTCATTAAAATCCGCGCCGAAATTTCAGGCGGTGCCATCTTTTTGCCGCTGATCTCGACCCAAGCATCGCCGTTGTCGGCACGAGCAATGGCGTAAGGCACCATACCCATGTCGCGCTTAACTACTTCATCCTCGAAACGGCGACCAATGAGGCGTTTAATAGCAAATAATGTGTTCTTGGGGTTGGTCACCGCTTGGCGCTTGGCACTCTGGCCTACAATGACCTCATCACCAGCGAAGGCAACGATAGAAGGCGTGGTTCGGTCACCCTCGCTGTTCTCGATGACCCGAGGTTTGCCACTCTCCATGACTGCTACACAGGAATTGGTGGTCCCAAGGTCAATACCGATAATTTTTCCCATTTACTTTCTCCAGTTATTAGGTGCTTCGGGAATGAATCCGACCACTCAGGTAGTTGATCGTATTGATTCGCGGTATGGGGATGATGTTTGATTATTTCAAGGTTGTCCGGTTTTTCACGCTTCGCCCGCCGCACCGTTTTCAGGTGCCCGCGAGACAATTACCAGCGCCGGACGAATCAGCCGTTCGTTCAGGGTATAACCCTTTTGATAAACCGCGAGCACAGTATTTGGCGGCACTGTGGAATTTGGCCGCACGGTCATGGCTTGGTGCAATTCTGGATTGAAACGTTCATTTGTAGGATTGACCTCACGAATGCCAAACTTTGCCATGGCGTTGGTCAACATTTTTAAGGTGAGGTCCATGCCTTCGCGCAGTTTAGCCGCGTCGGACACCGTCGCGGCAAGCCCAAGCTCTAGACTATCCTTGACGGGCAAAAGTTCGGTACTGAAACGCTCCAGCGCGAATTTATGGGCATTTTCGACATCCCGTTCGGCGCGACGGCGGATATTTTCTACATCTGCGCGTGAGCGCAATAAATCATTCCAGTGAGCATCTGCCCGAGCGCGGGATTCATCTACCAGTCGCCGCAATTCCGCGTTGGAGAACTCCCAATGGTTCTCGTTTTGGAATTCTTCTTTATTGTCTTGGCGTTCATTCGCACCCACCGAGTCGATGGCACTTGGAGTGGACGCGGTGGATGATTCCTGAGCGTTACGCGAGACGATGCTCGGTTCGGTTTCCATTAGGTTCTCCAGACATGACCACCGCCCACCAGGAATGAGCGATGGATCGATTAACGGGTAGGGAAGTGAGAATATGGGAACTCAAGGATGATGATTCAAGGCCGCGCCAAGTAGCCTGGCGGCGAGCTCGACAATCGGCAATACTCGCTCATAGGGCATCCGGGTGGGGCCAATGACCGCCACTACCCCGAGTACCTGGCCATCGGCGGTATAGGGAGAAGTCACGACGCTGCATTGCTCCAATGGATCGCAACCCGATTCGGCACCGATGAAGACCTGAGTTCCTTCACCTACTAGGCATTGATCCAGGAGATGAAGAATGTCGCGTTTGCGGCTGAATGCCTCGAACAGTCGCCGCAATTCTTCGTGCCCCTCAATATCGAGGCAGCCGAGCAGGTTTTCCTCTCCGGCCAACACGTAGTCGTCCGGGGCGGGCGGGGTCTCAAAGGCAACGGTACCAACGGCCATCAGGGCGCTATCCATGGATTGACGATCCTCTTGCATCTCCCATAATAATTGAGCACGAATCGCTTCCAATGTTTGGCCAGCAAAAGTCTCGTTAAGATAACCCGCAGCGCGGTCAAGTTCGGCAGTGGTATAGGCACGTTCTGTGTGGATGACGCGATTGCGCACCTCTCGTTCATTGACCACCAGAATGGCCAGCACTCTCCGATCTGATAAAGACAAAAAGGCCACCTGACGCAACACCAGTGCATCCTGGCGCGGAACCATCACCAAGCCCGCGAAATGCGTTGAACCAGAGAGTAACGCCGAAGTCGAGGCAACCAGCTCCCTGATGCTCTGATCAGGACCAAGATAATTGTGCCAGTGTAGTAATTCTTTTCCCTGCGGCGGGCGCAAGGTCAGCAGGTGATCCACAAAATAGCGATAACCCAGGACCGTGGGCACTCGCCCGGCGGAGGTATGGCGAGAGGCTAACAAACCCATTTCTTCTAGGTCTGCCATGACGTTGCGGATGGTAGCGGGGCTTAGATCGGATTCCATCTCGCGCGCTAGGATGCGCGAGCCTACCGCCTTGCCTTCGCGGATATAACGCTCCACCATCACCTTGAGAAGACGGTTGGCGCGGTCGTTGAGTACAATTTCAGCCACGGTGGGAAAACAACTTGAACGCGAAAATTGAGCAATCTGCGAATGGCGCACGACATCATCAATGTCCCCGAGAAACCCCGCCCTTTAGGGCGGGAAGGAAAGGGGACGATTTTACAGCCGTCCGGTAAAAACGCCGGTCTTTCCCGGCTGTCAGCCCTTACGGGCCTAGTGACACACACCTTGCGGTGTGGCTCCCCTCGCCAATGTTGCAACGCAGCTTTATCCTGCGCGCAGTCGCAGGATTTGCAGCAGACCGTTTCGTAGTTACCCGTACCGTGTCTGCATCCGCCGCTTTCAGCAGCCCTGGAACTGAGGAAGCATCCCAGGGTGAGTCTGTTACTTCGTTGCAACGTAGTCCGATTTCTCGAACTAAAGCTCGTCAACCTTGGGCTTGTTTTCACAAGCCCCGCCCTTTAGGGCGGGGTGATTGACAGGAAGCAAATGATTATTAGGAGTTACGCAGTTGAAAAAATTAGATTAAACATTTTCAATCAGTTGCAAAAAACAACCCTTTAATGACCTTCTAGCGGAATCAAACGATTCAAGTTCAACTGCGTAACACCTAAATTATTATAACTGCTAAAAAACCAAAGGAAAATATTTGATGATAGCCACCCTTCGTATCGCCACGCGCAAAAGTCCCCTCGCTTTATGGCAGGCCGGGCATGTTCGTGACGCCCTAATGGCGCGCCATCCTGACCTCGTGGTGGAGCTAGTGGGCATCACAACTCAGGGTGATCGTATTTTGGACGCTCCGCTCGCTAAAGTAGGAGGAAAAGGACTCTTCGTCAAGGAATTGGAACAAGGACTACGGGAAAGACGAGCCGATATTGCCGTACATTCGATGAAGGATGTCCCAGTGCAACTCCCTGACGGATTAGAAATCGCCGTCATCATGACGCGCGAAGATCCACGCGATGCTTTTGTCTCCAACCATTATGCACGCCTTGACGCATTGCCGTTAGGCGCGCGCGTCGGTACTTCCAGCTTGCGCCGTCAAAGCCAGATCCGCGCACTGCGACCGGATCTGAGCGTGCTGGACCTGCGCGGCAATGTCAACACCAGGCTCAAGCACCTGGACGAGGGCGAGTTTGACGCCATTCTACTGGCGTATGCCGGACTACTCCGTCTGGGATTGGCTGAACGCGCCACGGAAATTTTGACGCTTGAGCAAAGTCTGCCGGCCATCGGTCAAGGTGCAATTGGCATTGAGTGCCGTAGCGACAATCTAAAGATCCATCGTTTAATCGCACCCCTCCACGACCAGGATACCGCGCTGCGGATCATCGCCGAGCGTGCCTTGAACGCTCGTCTCCAGGGAGGCTGCCAGGTCCCCATCGCCGGGCACGCGGAACTCGCTGGCCATCAATTGCGGATGCGTGCCCTGGTGGGTAGGCCAGACGGTACCAGTTTAGTTCGCAGCGAAATCAACGGACCTGCAACAAGCGCCGCTGCGTTAGGCACACGTTTAGCCGAGGTTTTACTCTCGCGTGGTGCCGATGCAATCTTGTCTGAGATCTACTGATTCTTAAAATAAATTATAATCAACTAATTAATTTGTATAACATTAAAGTTTCAACCTAAATCCGGGGTTTTAACCAACCCAAGTAGAAATGATACTAAAATAGCTTATAGTATCTTTAAATATAGTAATCATCGCGTATTAAATACGCGTCGCGTTACCTCTAGCGAAATTATCACAAATTGCAATAGTAACCATTCTGATTGTGTGCGGTTGTTGGTAATTTCTCAAAAATTGAATAAAAATCTAAAAAATAAGTTATCCATTCATACCGTTTTTGGATTAGTCATATTTGCATGGGTCTTTGTACAGATCGAGATTCATGCGGCTGTAGTGATTTCAGTAATTTTTCTGATAGCGAGAGTTGGCAATGCAATGTTGCCTTTGAAGGAGTAAAAAAATAATGAAGAATCGACTGGCTAAAATTGAAATATGCAAACAAGAACTAAAATTTTCCGCAGGTCATTTTTGTATTTTTTCGCAAGAGGATCGGGAAAATCTTCATGGTCACAATTATTTTACTCATGTGATTATAGAAACTGAAGTAACCGATAATGGGATATCATTTAATTATGGGATTTATAAAGCAATTATTAGTGAAATTTGTAAATCTCTTGATGAAATTGTATTGATTCCTACTCAAAATCCCTATTTGAAGATTACACAAGACAATGAGTATGTTTATGCTTATTTTAACTTGGATAAAGAAAAAATTTATTTTTTGAAAAGAGATGTAAAATTATTGCCAGTACGAAATATTACGGTAGAGGAATTATCTTACTGGTTTTTACAGGAATTAGTTCTCCGGGTTCCAGTCAACCACAAAAAGCTAATAGAATCTATCGAAGTTAAAATTTTTTCAGGTTCGGGACAATCTGGGGCAAGCCTTTGGAGAAAAACATGAAAAAACAACGTATTAATAACAAATGGTTAGTGATAACCGGAGCCAGTAGTGGAATTGGTTTAGCAACGGCTGAATTATTTTTAGAACATAATTTTATGGTCATCAACTTGTCGCGCAAATTATCTTCGACCATTGGAGTAATTAATCTTCAAGTTGATCTAGCGCAAAAAGGATTTGAAGACAGCTTGAAGCCAGCATTGTTATCATATATAGAAAATGCCGAAGTAATTATTTTGGTTCACAATGCTGCATTGTTAGAAAAAGATGCTACACATCAGATTATGGCAGATGATTTTCGCAGAGTTTTGGAAATCAATGTGGTTGCTCCAACAATTCTAAATCAAATTTTGCTACCAGTGATGAAGCCAGGTTCGGCGATTATTTATATTGGTTCCACATTATCTGAAAAAGCTGTACCGCGAACCTTTAGTTATGTTACTTCTAAACACGCGACTATAGGTATGATGCGTGCAACTTGTCAAGATTTAATCGATACTGGTATTCATACTGCATGTATCTGTCCGGGTTTTACCGATACCCAAATGTTACGCACTCAATTGAATAATGATGAATTAATCATAGCACAGATTAAAAATAGCAATAGCCAGCATCGTTTGATAAAACCTGCCGAAATTGCACAAACTATTTATTTTGTGGCAATTCAGCCGGTGCTCAATGATGCAATCATTCACGCCAATCTTGGACAAAGACAAAGTTAACTGTCATCAGTTACCTCTAGCCTGAAAGCCGAGTGAACCGATGGACTTTATCACTATAAGACGCCGGGATAGCCTCGTCAAAAAGGCGATACTTGTAAACGTTCCACACCAGCTTGCCGGGCAGTTCAGCATGAAAACAGGAAATATCCCACCAAATCTTCAGGTGGGAACGATGATTCATATTCCTTATTATCGACAAAATGCTTCGTGTCATCATTGTCTCCGAGATACCCCCTGCTTTAGCCATGGGGTGATTTACATCTGGTTTTCCCTATATCTTATTGATGATTGTACTAATGATAGTTTAGTATTACTTTTGGATCGCTAGTAATGGAAAAATTTTTATAGTAGATTTTCCCTGACAAGGAAGCGATAGTTATTTCAAAGGGTAATCGGTTAAATAATCAACATAGGTATTTCCCATTAGAGAGACTCACATGCCGTCACATAAGATGAACTGGTCCGCCATTGAGGCCGACCCTGAGTTTCAGGCATTGCACCGCAAAAAATCCAGATTTCTTTGGGGTCTGATGCTGTTTTCTGTTTTTTATTATTTTTTGCTTCCGATAGGAGCAGGCTATTTCACTGACTTATTTAAAATTAAAGTTTGGGGAGTAGTTAATTTCGGGATTCTTTTCGCACTTTCGGAGTTTATCGTTGCCTGGGGAATCGCCTGGTTTTATTCGCATAAGGCGAATAATGAATTCGATGCAATGACGCAGTCAATCATCAATAATGCACACCGGATGGGAGGTTGAATATGAGTCGCTTCACAAAAATTTTTCTCCTTAGCTGGCTTGGCCTGACCACGCTTTTCGTGGCCTACCCGGTATTTGCCGAAGGCGGTGCAGTGTCTGATCAATATAAAGGACTCACCTTCCTTGTATTCGGAGCAATTATCACGGTCACGATGTATATTACTTACTGGGCCGCGAAGCATACTCACACCACGCACGAATTCTATGCGGCGGGTCGTTCCATTTCCGGAATACAAAATGGTTGGGCAATCGCCGGAGATTATCTATCCGCAGCTTCTTTTCTTGGCATTGCTGGCCTTATTTCCCTTTACGGCTATGATGGTTATATGTATTCAGTCGGCTGGCTGGTAGCCTATATCACCGTGCTGCTGGTAATTGCCGAACCCTGTCGAAACATTGGCAAGTACACCCTCGGGGATATCCTAGCGTTTCGTAACAATCCCCGTGCATCTAAGATTGTTGCTGCTCTTTCTACCATCACGGTCTCCACTTTTTATCTAACCGCACAGATGGTGGGTGGTGCGGTGCTGATTAAAACCCTAATCGGCATTGAGTATGAGATCTCCGTCATCGGCGTGGGTATCTTGATGCTACTTTATGTGGTTTTCGGCGGCATGATCGCCACTACCTGGGTGCAAATCGTCAAGGCTATTCTCTTGGTCACAGCCTCTCTCTTTCTGGTGGCGTTGGTATGGGCACCCTATGGTTTCAGTTTACCGGGCTATCTTCAGGAGGTTGTTAATAATCCTGGCATCCAGGCTCAGGTCAAGAAACTGTTGGGAGATGCAGCCATCGGTATGAGTGCCACCGAGCTGGGTCAACGTTTCCTGGAGCCGGGATTGTTCCTGAAGGATCCTTTGGACCAAATTTCGTTGGGCATGGCGTTAGTATTCGGGACCGCTGGTATGCCTCATATTTTGATGCGTTTCTTTACCGTCCCTACTGCCAAGGATGCGCGGATTTCCGTGATTTGGGCGATGGCCATCATCGGTGGCTTTTATGTCCTGACTCTGTTTCTCGGCACGGGAGCGGCAATGATGGTGGGTTCTGCCAATATTGCGGCCATTGACAAGGGCGGCAATATGGCTGGCCCGCTACTCGCACAGTATCTTGGCGGTGGCCCCGATACTTGGCTCGGGAACCTGTTCCTTGCGTTCGTCGCCGCAGTGGCTTTCGCCACCATCGTCGCGGTGGTCGCTGGCCTGGTGCTGGCGGCGGCTTCGGCAATGGCTCACGATATCTACGTAGGTGTCATTCGTGGTGAAAACGCAACGCCCCGCGAGCAAGTGGTCGCGGCTCGGATCGCTTCCCTGGTGGTCGGTGCGTTGGCTATTACCGTAGGCATCCTGGCCAAGGGCCAGAATGTTGCTCATTTGGTGGCGCTGGCCTTCGCAGTTGCCGCTTCCTCCAACCTCCCGGCGGTATTGCTCACTCTTTATTGGAAGAAAACCAACACCGTGGGCATCGTCACTGGAATGGTACTAGGTTCAATTACCGCTATCGGCTTGGTGATGGTTTCTCCCAACATGACTTATCCGCTACTGGCACGTCCCATCCAGGAGAAGGCTATCGTCGCTGCTGACGCCAAATTGAGTGCGCTCAACGCAGATCTAACTAAGGCCGGTGACCTAGTCGCGCAAGAAAAGATTAAAAAGGACATTACAGCTCAGGAAAAAGTCAAGAAGACGGCACAGGGTACCCTGGACGGACTCGGCAATAGCACTACCAGCATTATGGGTCTGGAAAAACCCTGGTTCTCCTTAAAAAACCCCGGCATTATTTCCATTCCGTTGGGATTTTTAGGAGTGATTCTCGGTTCTTTGCTATTCCGTGAGCGTCGCGCCGAGGAGATGTGGGAAGAACTCTATGTCCGGCAAAATACCGGAATTCATGCCTATTAAGACTAAAAAATTTTAGTCTTTCAGAAATAAAACCCCCTGATCATTAATCAGGGGGTCGTAGGTTTGAAACTTACGCGGCAAACCAATAAAAACAACGAATTACAATCTGAAAAGTTGTAACTCGTTTTTTATGGTAGACACATGGTAGACGGTAAAAATAATATGTTTGTTATATCAATACCTTCGCCAATTTTTGCTCTGGGGAACGTCATCGGTTCGAGATAGGGCCACAAGCTGACCGATAATGCGTCAATAAAAATTGGGTACGGGATTCGCTGATCGAATTTTAATTTATCAGCGTCTACGTCAAACGATTACAACTTGGCGGTTCTTCATGGCCACCAACTGGCCATGATTGGCGAAGGTATTGATCGTTTCAAGCAATGGTAGTGCCCTGATCAATAGGATTAAAGGGAAATAATATGTTTTAATTGATTG
>CAUYTW010000308.1 GCA_963575715.1 Gammaproteobacteria bacterium
CAGAATCTATGTAGATGGATTCTGCGACTCCGCTTCGCTGCGCGCAGAATGACTTACTATTTTTCAACTGCGTAACTCATATTAGTTTTAGGAAAAAAAATTGAATCATGGTAAGAATTGTAGTATGTTTTCAACTATAAAGACAAATAGATCGTAGATTTCTGCTGGGACAACCAGATAAAGATATTTATGATCAGAGATATTACAGAAATTTTTCATAGTGTGAAGAAGAAATATTTAAATAGATGAAAAAAATAGGTTTTATTAGGTGTCTATAATGAGGTTGAAACGATTAATTTATTGAATAACTATAAAAATAGTGAAATCGTTCCACGCCAATTAATCTCCTCGGGTAAAATAAAGTATCTACGGCCTATTAAATTGAAAATTTAAGTCATTCTGCGTAAAGCGAAGCGGAGTCGCAGAATTCATCTATATAAAGATTCTGCGTTTTGCGACTGCGCACAGAATGACATCGGCGCTAACGCGCCCTCCGTATAGAATGACAGAATAGAATGACAGAAAAAAATTCAATCCTGTAGAGTTACAAGTTCAACTACGTAATTCCTATTTTGCATATAGGTAAACCCGAATGCGTAAAATTTTATTGTTGTTGGTGGTGGTTGGTGGCCTTGGAGCCGCCATGCTGAAATTTATTCCACACCCAGAACGTCCATTGAGTGCTGCGGGTACGATTGAAGCGCGCGCAATTCGCGTGGGTTCCAAGATTGGCGGACGCATCGCTGAAATTTATGTCCGAGAAGGCGACCGCGTGCGGAGTGGGGATCGGTTGGTGATGTTTGAAGCACCGGAGTTGGCGGCAGCGCTGGATCAAGTTCGTGCTCAACATGCCGAAGCCGAGGCCCAACTGGCGCGGCTTGAACACGGTGCACGCCCCGAAGAAGTAGCGGAGGCGCGCGCTATCGCCGATCAAACTCAAGGGATGCGCAATGCCGAAGTTGCCCAGGCGCGCGCCGAACTCGATCGCGCCCAGACCGACCTTGCCAACGCCGAGCGCAACACGCGACGTGCTGCTGCGTTACGCGCCAAAGATCTTGTGTCACGCCAAAACTACGATGACCTTGAATCACGCTGGCATGGTCAACAGGCAGCGGTGCGCGCTACCCGGCAGGCACTTACCGCTGCTGAGGCTCGCCTGACAGCAGCGCGGGCCGTCACTCTGCGCACCGAGCGCGGTTTTCGGCCCGAAGAAATCGATGCTGGACGCGCCGCTGTGGCACGCACCGCTGCCACTGTGCGCGAGACCGAGGCGCGCTACGCCGAGCGCGAAGTACGCGCTCCTGTCGATGCCGTGGTCGAGGTTCTCGACCATCGTCCGGGCGATTTAATCCCAGCCGGTGCCGTGTTTGCACGACTATTGGAGGATCGGCAGCTATATGTCATGGTTTATGTCGCTGAGACTCAGGTGGGTAAAGTATTGGTTGGCCAGGCGGTAAAAATCCATGTAGATGGCTTTTCCGAGGCAACCTCTTCGGGTCGTGTTGAACAGATTCGTTCGGAGGCCGAGTTCCTGCCGCGCAATGTTCAGACCCCAGAAGAACGGGTGCATCAAGTGATTGGCGTGAAGGTTGGACTTGGGGAAACTAACCCAGGTCTTCATCCAGGCATGACCGCAGTGGTCGAATTCCCTGGAGTAGCGCCGTGAGTGCCATTCGGACTATCGATCTGACCCGACGTTTTGGTGCCTTCACCGCTGTGGATCAGGTCAATCTTACCGTGGAGCGCGGCGAGATTTTCGGCTTTCTTGGCCCTAACGGTAGCGGCAAGACCACGGTGATCAAGATGTTGTGTGGCTTGCTACCGATGAGTGCCGGTGATGCCTGGGTGGACGGTATTGATGTGCGACTTCAACCAGGTTTGGTACGCACCCGCATCGGGTACATGAGTCAAAAATTCGCGCTCTACGACGATTTGACCGTGCTTGAAAATTTGCGTTTCTATGGCAAAGTTTATGGACTGCATGGCGCGATGCTTAATACACGTATTGAACAAATGATTGAGAGCAGCCACATCGCCCCCTACACGCAACGTCTTGCGGGCCGCCTCTCCGGTGGATGGAAGCAGCGTCTGGCGTTAGGCTGCGCGATGTTGCACGACCCAACCATTCTTTATCTGGATGAACCCACTGCTGGTATCGATCCGGTAGCACGGCGTCAATTGTGGGATCTATTGTTCCAACTTTCCGCGCACGGCATCACCTTCTTTGTGACAACCCATTACATGGATGAAGCCGAGCGTTGCGGCCATCTTGCCTATATCTATTATGGCCGCATCATCGCCGACGGAACCCCGGCGACCCTGCGCGCCCTTCCCGACATTACCCCTCCCGACAGCCGGCGATATGAGATCACCACGGATGAGGTTACGCGCGCTTTAGCTGTGGTCCGCGCTTGGCCCGAGGTACACAGCGCCACGATTTTTGGTCGTTCTATTCACGCTTTAGTTGAGAGGGCACTGTCCGCTGGCGAGGTGGCTGAACGGCTACGCGGCGCGGGCATGGCAGTGGAAGAGATTCGCCCTTTATTACCCAGCCTTGAGGACGTATTCGTGGAACTCACCTTGCGCCGTCAGCGTGAAGCAGAATCAAGCTCATGAATCCATTGCAGGGTCTGACGGCCATTATTTATAAAGAATTTATCCACGCGCGACGCGACAGCACGGCAATCATGTTTTCGCTCCTGATGCCCCTACTTCAGATGACCATTCTTGGCGGCGCGATTGATACCAATGTCCGGCAAATTCCAACGGTGGTTTATGACCAGAGTGGCAACGGAATTGGTCACGGGAGCACCGATAGTCGATTATTGCTTGACCGGCTACGCAACACCGATACTTTTCGCATTGTTAAATTTGTCGATTCGGATCGAGAACTCAACCTTGAGTTAATAGCAGGTCGTGCCAAAGTCGGAATCAAAATTCCATATAATTACGCACGCCGTCTGCTAACTGGCGATACTGCCCAGGTGTTAATTTTAGTCGATGGATCTGATTCTTCAGTGGCGGGGCAGGCCATCAATGTCGCGGGTCAAGTTGGATTGCGAGAATCACTAGCCCGTATTTTGTCAGAGACGCAACACTTACCGATTGAAATCCGACCAAAGGTAATGTTCAATCCTGACTCACGCTCGCCTAATTTCTTTTTGCCCGGATTAATGGCGGTATTATTATTATTTGTTACCACGATGTTGACGGCTTTTTCGGTGGTACGCGAAAAAGAACGCGGTACTTTGGAGCAATTATTAGTAACTCCGGTACGGCCATTGGCGTTGATGCTGGGAAAAATAGCACCTTACTTTATTTTAGGTGTTACTGAAATGTGCGCAATTTTATTTTTTATGCGCTATGTATTCCAAGTACCCATCCATGGCGACGCTATATTGTTGGTTACCCTCTCAACCTGTTATCTTTTCGTCAATCTGACTATTGGCGTCATGATCTCAACTAAGGCCAATTCTCAGGCGGAGGCCATGCAGTTAGCAATGATGACTGTGTTACCCAGCATTTTTCTTTCTGGTTATATTTTTCCCCGTGACAATATGCCATTAATATTTCAGGCTATTAGCTATCTAATCCCGGCCAGTTATATGATAAATATTACTCGTGGGGTGATTCTGCGCGGCGCTGGTTTTCCAGAATTGTGGCCTGACGCGTTGATGTTATTTTCCATGGGGGTGTGCATCCTGCTACTCGCCGCCCGTCGTTTTACGCGCATGATTGTCTGAATTATTCGTCTTAGGAGTTACGCAGTTGAAAAATAGGAAATCATTCTGCGCGCAGCGAAGCGGAGTCGCAGAATCCATTTACATAGATTCTGCGACTCCGGTCGCTAATGTGATCTCCGCGCAGAATGACAGAAAAAACTCAATCTTGTATAGAGTTATAAATTCAACTGCGTAACTCCTCCGTCTATTAAATTAACCCAAGTTGCCATCTATCTGTAGTTACGATGTTTCGACAACAATCCCAATAATTTATTCGTGGGAGTGTCAATGCTAAAACCGTTGTGGATCTTTCACGGGCATCTAGTGATTACAACGGCGCATCATGTCAAGAAATCATCGCCTTTTCTGGATAAAAGGGTTTCCACGCCACAAGATCTATGAAAATTGATAACATGGACCTACATCGTTTCCGGCATTTGCTGGAAATTCAACGTCGCTTGAGCGGTGAGCGTGACATTAATCAATTATCCAGATTGGTAATGCAGGAAATAGAAGAATTACTTGAAGCCGACCGGGGATCCTTGTTTCTGTTCGATTGGGAAATCATGCAATTGCGTTCCTGCTTCGCTAAGGGAATTGACTCTGAATCATTAATGGTGCCACTCAGGATGGGCATTATTGGCAGCGCTGCCATAACCAGAAAGACGATGAACGTCACCAATCCTTACACACATCCCTACTTCAATCCAGAAATTGATACCATATCGTTTTTTAAGACGGATAGCATATTGGCAGCTCCCATCCAGACACCTGATGGCCGTATTCTTGGTGGTTTGGAGTTAATTAATAAAACCACCGGACATTTTACGGAAACCGATGAATCACTCGTTGAGTCTGCCGCCGCGCAAATTGCAATATTGGCCATCGCCGGGCAACTGACATCCGCCACCGCACAACGGGAAACTGATCTACTAAAGGAACGAATCGGTTATGAGCGAAGCTCAGTATTCATCCTGGATGAAACCCAGGCTTACTTGCGCGCGGTACACGCCGACGGCATTGACCCCAGTCAGCTAACACTACGCATTCAATTAGGCATTGCGGGTCAGGTTGCTGTAACCCGACAGCCTTTATTGATTCCCGACGTAAGTGTCGATAATCGTTTTGATGATTCTTTCGATCGGCGCACCGGCTACCATACACGAAACATTCTCTGTGTTCCGATGCTGAATCTGGCTGGAGAAACCATTGGCGTTATCCAGGCGATCAATCGTAAGAATGGTTGTTTTACGGAATTTGATTTACAAATGCTGGTTAACGTCGCGGGTATTCTCGCCATTACCATTGAAAATGTCCTGCGCGTGCAGGAATACGAACGGCAATTTCATAGTCTCCTAGAAACCCTGGCGGCCTCGATTGATGCTAAAGATAGTCTTACCGCCGGACATTCTCATCGCGTAGCTGAAATCGCCATCGAAATTGCCCGCATCCTTAATTACCCTGAAAAGGAATTAGATGTGCTGCGAGTTGCTGGTATTTTGCATGACTACGGAAAGATTGGTATCGAAGATCGGGTACTCAAAAAACCTGGACAGCTTGACGAGGAAGAGTATCAACAAATAAAAAAACATGCCAACCTGACTTTTGAAATTTTGGAAAAAATTCATTTTACCCGCCAGTATAAAAATGTTCCACTGATTGCATCCTCGCACCATGAATGTCTGGATGGATCTGGCTATCCTCGAGGGTTATCTGCCAGCCAGATTCCTTTCATGTCAAAAATCCTGGCGGTCGCCGACGTATTTGAGGCATTGACCGCTGATCGTCATTATCGTCCGGGCATGAGTATTGATACGGCATTGGCGATTCTGGATCAAGGTGTCGGGAAAAAATTCGACAGTCATGTCGTGAAGGCATTGAAATGCTGCTTAGTGCAGCAGAAAACAAAATTATCTTGAATAGCCACACGGTCATAAATCATGGCAATCATCAACGAGAATCTCGAAAAATTAGCGCAACGGGTTGGTGAAGTCTTGAAGAAACGTAAGTATCTACTTGCTACTGCGGAATCATGCACGGGAGGGGGTATTGGACAGGTTCTCACCGCGATTCCTGGCAGTTCTTTGTGGTATGAGCGTGGTTTTATCACCTATAGCAATCTTGCTAAAGAAGAGTTGCTCGGGGTTTCGGCCACGACGTTGGCGATTTTTGGCGCAGTAAGCGATGTAACCGTCATGGAAATGGCCAACGGGGCGTTGGCACGCAGTCATGCACAGGTTGCGCTGGCGGTTAGCGGTATTGCCGGGCCAGATGGAGGTAGTCCTGATAAGCCCGTGGGTAGCGTGCATTTCGCCTGGACGCGTCAGAATGGCCCAACGCGCGTAATTGGTCATTGGTTTTCAGGTGACCGCGCCGCAGTCCGTCATCAATCAATTGTGGTGGCGCTTGAAGGTATCTTGGAAATGTTCGTTGACTATTAAACACCATGAATATTTTTTTTCAATCCTGGTTCTGGCTCGTGAAACGAAAATCCATGATGATTGCGCTAATGGCCACTTTTCTCGCGTGCCTGATTGCTGAGGGACTTTTTCAAACTGGTTTGGCGACTCGAATTGAATATATTTATTCAGACGCCTGGCATCGTTTTCTGGGAAAACATGAAACGCCAAGCCATACCGCGCTAGTAATGTTAGATGATCCAAGTTTGAATGAACATCCTGATGAACCCTTGACCTTTTGGACGCCATATTTTGCTCAAGCGATTAAAACTTTGCGTACCGTAGGCGTCAATGCCGTTGCCATTGATTTTATTTTCAGCAGCAGCCCAGAGCGTTGGCTTGAAAAGGTGGGCATCATGGGTGGAGAGGCTTCGCGCACCTATGATCGCGATTTTCGAGAACAGATTAATCAAGGTGGCGTTTTTTTGGCGGCTTACAAGGTTGGCAACGGGGATACGGTAAATGATTTTATTTTGCCAAATCCTGACTATTTAATTGCGCTTCCTAATCTGGACATGATTGGTTATTTGGGTCTGGTAAATCTTCATGTGGATTATGATAGCGCAATACGCCATTTTGTATTAGTGGATACGATGACGGATTACGCCAAAAAAGAAGACATGCCACAAATAACGCTTGGGGCATTGGCCGCTCTGCATGCGAGTGGTCAAGATGTTAGACAGAAAAGTTGGCATTTCGGCAAGCATCATGACATTTTTGGAGAAAAGGAACTTCTGATTAATTATGTTGGCCCACCTGGAACTTTTCGTGCCTTGTCTTTTCGTAAATTGCTCGCAGAAGATGCCGTCAATGATCCAGAAGTCCATGCCCTCTCCAGTAAAGTAGTGATAATCGGTGCTGGTTATGCTGGAATGAATGATATTCATCCTACCCCTTATTCGACCACCCTCGGTGGTGCGAATTTTTTAATGCCTGGACCAGAAATTCAGGCGAACATTATTGAAACACTGCTGAGTGGAAAATTTATTAATGAAATCTCCGCGAGTATACGCCAGGCAACCTTTTTTATCGTTCTTGGAATATTAGCCTTTATTGGTCGTTCGCTATCACCTCTGCGTTCAATGACTTTATTCACGGTGATGATTCTATCCTCGATTTATATTGGTTATTGGCTATTTAAGCAAGGTTTATTATTTCCCGTCGCGCATCTACAATTAGGAATATTGATTGTGTTCATTTGCTTGATGCTCATGCGCTTGACTCACGAAGAACGTGAGCGTGGACGGATTGGAAAAATGTTTGGTCGTTATGTTTCACCACAGGTAATAGCGACGCTATTAGCGTCTGCCGAACTTCCTGAATTGGGCGGACAGGCACGACAAATTACCGTACTCTTTTCCGACATCCGAAATTTTACAACCTTATCGGAAAAATTATCGGCTCGTGAAGTAGTTGAATTTCTTAATACTTACTTTGAACGCGCCTGCGCGGTGTTGCTGGCGGAAGGAGCGATTATCGATAAATTCATTGGCGATGCTATCATGTGCGAGTTTGGTGCGCCCCTAGCGCAGCCCGACCATGCCTTACGGGCGTTGCGTGCGGCAGTTGGTTTGCGTAAGGTAGCAATGGAATATCGTGAATGGGTGGCGCAACGTTTCACTGAACGCGAATTACCGGAATTTGATATCGGAATTGGTCTACACAGTGGCGAAGCTGTGGTCGGCAATATTGGATCACCAATCCGCATGGAATACACTGCGATAGGCGATACGGTCAATGTTGCCTCGCGCCTGGAGAGCATGACAAAATTAGTCTATTGTTCAATTCTCGCTAGCCATGAAACCGTAATGGCGGCGGGTATTGGAGTTCACACCGGTGCGTTGCATTCCTTGCTTGTTAAGGGCCGTCATCAAAAAGTCCACGCTTACGAAATTCTGGGGGTTGATCTACCGTCAAGAACCCTGGACCGCTTACAGGTTGACAGCCGAGAAAGATCGAAACCTGATTCAGGCTAAAGCCTGATTCAGGCTAAAGCCATTGTTCAGGCTAAAGCCATTGGTTTCAACATCAAAGGTAGCGTTTCTTCCTTTCGACTCTGCGGAATCGAGGGGATTTTCACTTCGAGGATCTATGAAATTATATCGATTATTTTTTGCCGTATTCTGGTTGATGAGTGGAATAACGGCGCGAGCAGAAGGTGATGTTGCCCTAATTACTGCCCTGGAGGGAAAAGTCAATCGCATAATAGACGGCGGGGTGTCAAAAATGGAACCTTTTGTGAAACTCAAAGTTGGTGATGTATTGAATACCACGAAAAATTCTCAGGTGCAAATTACTTATTTTGAAAATGGCCGGCAGGAATCCTGGAGTGGAGCCGGAAAACTGGAGATTATGCAAACTGAAAGTAATTCAACGGATCTTTCTCCGCCACGGGTAAAGCAGATTCCTCTTATTATTGTCAAACGATTAGCACGCACGCCTTCGCTCGATAGCCAAGGCCGCGCCGGGGTCATGCGGCTTCGCGCTATACCCTCTCCAGAAGAAATCGTTTCAATTAATGAAACTTATAATAAAATGCGTGCTGAGTCAGCTCTTGACGATCTGAGTCCAGAATTGTATTTCTTGGCGGGAATGTTTGAATTGAAACAATTCAACGAAGTGGCGGAAAAGATTAACCAACTAAACAAGAATCATCCCAAAAATAATCAGGTCAAGGTGTTAGTTTCACTTTATAATAGGGCGATACGCAACACGCTTAACGCTCGGACAAATAACAAATAAATGTGGGATTATTTTCCAGGCATTTTTCCGTCGGTGAGGCTCAAATTTAATTATTTAGAATTTAGAATGACGAGATACCATGCCCTCTCCCTGCCAGTCGTTGATTAAAATTTTGCGTACCGTCCGCCGTCCGGGTGAGTTTTACACCACGGGCAGCGTTGATTTTTTCATGCCGCGAATTGAAGTGGAGGGAATCGGTCCCCTTTCGTTGCCGCTGCCGGCGGTGCAGGCCGAGCAACTCATCACGCTCGCCGAACCCGCGCCATACGGTCGGGGAGAAGATACCCTGGTTGATACCAATGTCAGACGAACTTGGCAGGTCGATGCCGGGCGTGTTCGCATTGAGGGGCGGAATTGGGCACAAACGCTGGAGAATATTGTTGCCCGGAGTGCCGCCGGTCTTGGAGTGGATGACCCGGTAGTCGCTGAGTTCTATAAACTCCTGGTATATGACGCAGGGAGTTTTTTTGTTTCCCATCGAGATACCGAGAAATCACCTGGGATGTTCGCAACTCTCGTTATCGTATTGCCTTCAATCTACACCGGTGGTGAATTGATCGTGCGTCATCGGGATCACGAAGTGCGGCTTGATCTGTATAGATCCGAGCCTTCCGAGGCCGCCTTCGCTGCATTCTATGCCGATTGCGTCCACGAGGTGTTGCCGATTACCAGTGGCTGTCGATTAACGCTGATTTATAACCTCGTGCGTAAAGGCAAGACACAACTCCTTGAACCTCCGCGCTATGACAGCCAGCTGAAACAAGCAACCGCGCTATTGCGACGTTGGGTTGAAGAACGACGAGACACCATTGATAAAGATCACCGCGAAAATGCAAGCGCAGATACGATTAAAAACGATTTGAGTGAGGAAGACCTGGAAGAGGACGACAATGTAATTGATGAAGACCGCCCTGCTGAAAAACTTATTTATATCCTTGAACATGCTTATACACCGGTAGAACTTTCTTTCGCATCGTTGAAAGGCGCAGATGCAGCCGTAGCTCCGGTATTGGTTGAGGCTGCGCGGGCGGCTAATTGCGAACTTTATCTGGCGTTGGCCACCATTGCCGAAAATGGCAACGCTGAACATGTTTATAACTCACGTTCCCAGAGCCGTTGGCATCATTCCTATGACGAAGATGACGAGGAAAATGAAGAAAATGACGCGGAAAACTTCACAGTTGATGAAGTTATTGAACGCGAAGAACAACTCTCAGAATGGTGCCATCCCGACGATAGCCGCTTGGAAATAGGGGCGCTGCCTTTCCACGAGTCGGAATTGTGTCCAACCGACGCCTTCCAGGGCAGCAAACCCTGCGAGCTGCACTTCCACGAGGCTACGGGTAACGAAGGCGCATCCTTTGAACGTACCTATCGCCGCGCGGCGTTGGTGCTGTGGCCGCGCGAACGGAACCTCGCAGTCATCAACCAAGGCGGCTTAAGGGTGACAATACCTTATCTGAATGCATTGACGACGAAGTGGGTAGCAACGGGCAAAACTCAGGAATCCATCGCGTGGCACCGCGCTCATGTCCTCGCTGGATACATGCTGCGCGATTGGCCGCGTCCGCCGAGTTATCACTCATATTGGCAATCACCGACACCCAGTCACGCGGCCAGTATGCTCGATATCTTGGTGCGATTGGATGACACCGCGAGCATTGATGCCTTTCTGAGCCAGATTTCGGCAACCGGTGTTTATGATGGGAGTGAAAATAAGGAAATAACACGCGCCATTGCACGGTTACCGCCGCAACGGGCCGCGAAATTAATTGAACGAATCATTGCCACGAATGCCACTCATTATCTAAAAGCCTGCGGTAATCTGCTGGCATTGTGCGCCGCCGAAGACAGCAGCATCGACTTCCAGCCAGCAGCCGCCGCGTTTATCGCCTCCCTCCCTGGAGACCCGGCACGCGCACCGAAAACGGCCTGGCGGCAATCATCCTCTCCCACCGTCGCTCCTGAGGTCATTGCCGATCTCCTGATTACCCTTGGCCGTATAAATGTCACCGTGCTGGCCAATCGTACCGTGGAGCACTTATTGGCTTGGCCCAAGACTTTCTCAATCGATGACGTGCTCATCCCAGTCGCGCTTCGTTTGATGAAAACCTCCGTAACTCGGTCGCTTACTGCGACGCTTCGCCTGCGGGCCATTGCGTTGGATCATCTACGACGGCGTATTGCCGAACCTTTGGAACCACCGCGTGATTGGGCGCGCGCCAACTCCCTGTCTTGCAAGTGTCGTCATTGCGTGGAGCTTGCCCGTTTTCTCGCTGACCCAGAATCTCGGTCCTGGAACTTCAAAGCTGCTGAAAGCGATCGCGGTCATGTACAGGGGGTAATCCAACATCACGCCTGCGATCTGAATTGCACCACCGAGCGTCGTGGTCGTCCCTATACTCTACAATGCGTTAAAAACCAGGCCAGCTACGAGCGGCGTGTTCAGCAACGCGAAAAAGACATTACCGAACGAAATCTTTTGGAAGGGTCGAACGGTTGACACTCTCGTCATGAACCACACTGCTAAAACAAGCGTACCGAAAGGCTCCGTCACAAGGCCTGTAAGGGCTGACAGCCGGGAAAGACCAGCAACTTCAACTTCAAAAAAGGAGGACGGCGCTTCCTCATAATGGCTAATGCCGGGGGTTTCCGCGCCGAATTTGCATGAACATTGATGAATCCATCGCTAACGAACGCATTCTCATCGTTGACGATGAACCGATAAACCTCAAGCTGCTGGGTAACATGCTGAGTAGTCAAGGCTACCAGGAGCTAGTGATAGTGGATGACCCACGCGAGGTTGTTGACCTCTATTTAACGGCACGGCCCGATCTCATTTTGCTTGACATCAATATGCCGTATCTGGATGGCTATCAGGTGATGGAACAATTAAAAAAGTTGAATGATCCACTGCTGCCACCCATCGTTATCCTCACCGCCCACTATAATAAGGAGCATCTGCTGCGGGCGTTGGCAGCCGGCGCACGGGATTTTGTCTCCAAACCATTTGATCGTAATGAATTATTGATGCGGGTGCGCAACCTACTGGATGCACAGCGGGTACATCGTCTGATGCACGATCAAAAAAATTTATTGGAAAAAATGGTGCTGGAACGTACCGAGGAATTGTGTCGCACCCGATTGCAAGTGGTCCAGTGGCTGGGCCGGGCAGCGGAATACCGCGACGAGGAAACCGGTAAGCACATCCTGCGCATGAGTCACATGTCGGCGCTGATTGCCCACGCTGCTGGTTGGAGTCAGGCTGACCATGAGCTGATCCTCCATGCTAGTCCGATGCACGACATCGGTAAAATCGGCATTCCCGACGCGATTCTTCTTAAACCGGGAAAATTCGAGCCGCGTGAGTGGGAGATTATGAAGACCCATACCACCATCGGCGGTAAACTGCTAGATGGTGACGACTCAGACTTGATGCACATGGCGCGTGATATCGCGCTTACTCATCACGAAAAATGGGATGGTAGCGGTTATCCTCATGGATTGGTCGGCATCGCCATTCCTCAAGCTGGTCGCATCGCGGCGCTGGCCGACGTATTTGATGCCTTGACTTCAGTAAGACCTTATAAAAAAGCCTGGACAGTTGAGGCAGCGGTGAAATTAATCCAAGAAAATCGTGGTAGCCATTTCGATCCTGATTTAGTCGAAGTCTTTATTGGTGAATTGCCCGGCATTTTGAAAATTCGTGAACAGTTTTCTGAAGAATAAATAAAAAATTATTACTCATCGATCTTTAGAGATCGAAGGGACTTGTAGGGTGATTCGCAATAAACGAAATAGCACGCAAACAAGTTGATATCCAAATGGCCAGATATCCAAAAGGACGGAAAAAATCGTCCTCTTTCCTCCCCGCTCTAAAAGGTGGGATTTTTTTGGGGCGCTTAATGAATTTTTTCTGTTGCAAATTTCATATGTCAACATATTTATTTGATAATTCGTTTTTCATTAATAGGCATTACACCTCTGTCATCGTCTTGCTCGCTGTCGTGGTTGGCCTGAATGGCAGTGTTGTTTTCGCTGCTGGAAACGAATCTAAGTGTCGTCAATGGGCCTTGGAGGACGGCGTGCCAGCGGTTCAAATCGCCAGTTACATTCAAGAATGTATCGCTGATCAGGCAGCCCCTCCCGAACCATATCCAGTTACTGTTCGCAATGAAAATTCTCAAGAAAAAAATAGTGAATCCATGGAAGCTGCGCATTCCTGGAAAGGCGCTGAAAAGTAGCAAAAATCCCTCTACCCTGAATAACGCTGTGCTGATCAACGAAATGCTGATCTTGCAACAACAAGTGCAGGATATGCGTGATGAGCGTGCGCGATACGAAACGAGGCTTGATTGGCTTGAAAAGAAATTGGATAAAACCCGTGATGAATTGGCGCGAGTTCGCTACGGTACCCGTCAAGGATTCAAGGCACGGTTAAGAAAATTATTTCGTGGTTGGAATCGTGATTGCTATTATTTTGAATTCCATCCGGCCCATGATGTCATGGCAGAAGATGCAGCTGCGGGGCTTTGGCGGTCGGTGGGAGATGATCCTTATTTTGAATTAATACCCGCGCTAGGTCGCTATCCAGTCGGATGGGTTTTGTTGAGAGGTCATTTATTACGGGAAAAAAGTGAATATAAAACAAATTATGACACTAAACTCTATATTGATCGTGGTCAGGGATACCTGGAAAAAATCGCTTTGACTATACCGGTCACACAACGAGGCGTCATACTTGAATTAATTTATTTGCCACGCACAGTACGCGGCTTACGTTGGGATCCGCTTGATTATCCCGGCAGGTTTAAGCAAGCCCCGTTGGTGATGACACAAGTAGGAATGCTGGAACAAAAATGGCGGATGTGGCGTCGGGTTAGCAGCTCGCTGCTAAACAAATCAAGGTGGGCATGTAAAAGCGTGGGGTTAACTTGGTGGCGTGCGCTGGTTGACCTAAAAGCAGCTTATCGTGCGGCAGGATGTTTGCGCGCCCATAAACCATTAGCATCGCATTATGATGCTTGGGACGCGTGGGTTGAAAATTTCGATACCGTAACGGAAGATGATAGAAACGCGATTCGCGCACACATGAAAACGTTCGTGGAAAGGCCATTAATTTCCATTCTCATGCCTGTCTATAACACGCCGGAAAATTTTTTAATCAAGGCAATTGATTCCGTGCGCAAGCAGATCTATCCCAATTGGGAATTATGTATCGCTGATGATGCTTCTACTAAGCCGCGCATACGTCTTTTATTAGAGCAATACCGTGACCTCGATCCACGAATAAAAATTATATTTCGCGCACGCAATGGCCATATTTCAGCAGCATCCAACAGCGCCCTGGATATTGCTCAAGGTCGATTCGTCGCATTGCTCGATCATGATGATGAGCTTGCGGAGTACGCGCTTTATCGGGTGGTTGTCGAGATTAATCGCTACCGGGATGCGAAGGTTATTTATAGCGATGAAGATATGCTTGATCTACATGGACAGCGATGCAATCCACATTTCAAATCCGATTGGAATCCAGAATTATTTTATTCGCATAATTATATTACCCATTTGAGTGTAATCGAAATGGATTTATTGCGCACGGTGGGTGGTTTCCGTCCGGGAACCGAGGGTGCGCAGGATTATGATTTGTTGTTACGTTGCACGACAGCGATAAATCCAGGGCAGATTAGACATATTCCTGAAATTCTTTATCATTGGCGGATATTAGAGGGATCGACGGCATCGGACGCAACAGAAAAACCATATACGGTAAATGCAGGGCTAAAATCGCTCCGTGATCATTTTTCTAAGGTTGATGCCGCAATTACCGTAACGAATGGTGTGTCGCCAAATTTTTATCGTGTTAGTTATCCCTTGCCCAATCCGGCGCCCAAGGTTACCTTAATCGTACCTACACGCAATGGCTATGAATTTTTATTTCGGTGTATTTCCAGTCTGTTACAAAAGACACGATACTCAAATTATGATATACTGATTGTCGATAATCAGTCGGATGATGTACAAACGTTAAATTATTTCAGTGTAATAAGTAAAAATACCCAAGTTCGAATTATCGAATATGACCATCCGTTCAATTTTTCTGCTATCAATAATCATGCTGCCCGCCAAGCTGAGGGAACGATACTGGGATTTATCAATAATGATGTAGAAGTTTTGGAAGAAAATTGGCTAAATGAAATGGTGTCCTTGGCATGTCGAGGCGATATTGGCGTTGTCGGAGCCAAATTATTATATGGTGACGGAAAAATTCAGCATGGCGGCGTGATTATGGGCCTTGGTGGCTATGCGGCTCACGCGCACCGTGGCTTGCCGGGTGATCATCCCGGGTATTTCATGCGGCTTAAACTAACCCAGGCATTATCAGGAGTGACCGCAGCGTGTTGTTTAGTACGCAAAGAAATTTTTGATCAGCTTGGCGGCTTTGAGGAAAAAGGTTTAGCGATTGCCTACAATGACGTGGATTTTTGTTTGCGAGTACGGGAAGCGGGCTATCGCAATGTATGGACGCCACATGCGATTTTGTATCATCATGAATCAGCCACCCGTGGCTGCGAGGAAACTTCGGAAAAACAAGCCCGGTTTAACCGCGAAAAAGCCTTTCTTAAAAGGCGATGGGGCGGAATTCTCATGAATGATCCCTATTACAATCCTAATCTTACTCTGGATAACGAACATTTCTCTATCGCTGATCGTCCACGAATAGAACGTTCCTGGAAACACTTCTTAAATAAGCCTGTCTTATTATAAACGAACTGAACTTTTGCTCTTGGAAATAATCATTGTGCATTTGTGTTCCCGTGGAATAATCCTTTTGCTTTTCATTTTGGAAGTTGGCGCTGTGATTTCTGGATGTGCTACCTCTTCCAGTAATTTTGTTCCTGCGGCTGGTCCTAGCGTTGCGGAAATTATAAAGCAGCCGGAAGTTGCGCCACCGATTCCTGTAGTAGAGATCGATGATACTGTTGCGCGTAGAATACTAGCCGCGCAAAAACGCACTGTATTTTCGGAAATGCTGCCCGATAATGCGCCGCCAAAATATATTGTTGGTCTGGGCGATGTATTGGAGGTATCGATTTGGGAAGCGCCACCCGCTATGCTTTTTGGTGGTCCCATTTTGGACCCGCGCGCCGGAATGGCTGCTTCGCGGGCGGTCAGTTTTCCCGAGCAAATGGTGGGAGTAAATGGCACCATTAATATCCCTTTCGCGGGTATGGTGCCGGTGACCGGCAAGTCTTTAGGGCAAATCGAAGACGAAATAGTCAAGCGGCTTACGGGCAAGGCCAATCAACCCCAAGTTTTGGTACGAATTACTCATAATGTGAGTTCCAATGTGACGGTGGTTGGCGAAGTGGCACAAAGCGTGCGGATACCGCTGACCGCCAAGGGGGAACGTCTGCTGGATGCTTTGGTGGCTTCTGGTGGAGTGCGCCAGCCCGTGGGCAAGATGACCATTCAGCTCAGTCGCAATGGTCGAATCTTGGCCATGCCTCTTGAGACTATTATTCAGGATCCCAAGCAAAACGTAATATTACAACCCGGAGATGTGATCATTGCCCTCTATCAGCCTTTGAGCTTTACCGCGCTGGGTGCGACGGGCAAGAATGAGGAAGTCTATTTTGAAGCGCAAGGTATTTCGTTAGCTCAAGCATTGGGTCGTATTGGCGGTATTCAAGACACGCGTGCCGATGCGCGGGGAATATTCGTTTTTCGTTTCGAAGATCCACTCGTGGTTGAGTCCAACGGTAAGCCCGTGCAACTCACCCCTGAAGGCAAGGCACCCGTGGTGTATCGCGTTGACTTGAAGGATCCGCACAGCTTCCTTGTTGCTCAAAATTTTCCGATGCGGAATAAGGATGTGGTCTATGTCTCCAACGCCTCGGGGGCTGAATTGCAAAAATTTCTCAATATCCTGACTTCGTCGCTTTTCTCAGTGAATAGCTTGATTACACTGACACGCTAAACACAAAACACCGGCATCAACCTTCTGCCAATGATTTTTGTCGTACCTGTCGGTTAATTTCGGCAAGTTCTGGAATCCGTTCAACCACCGCTAATGCTTCTCGCCAGTTGAAATCGTCGCGGCCATTAAGATGTTGGTAAAGAGTGCGTGTCAACGCCAAGTCTTCGGCGGTATCCACGGTCCAACGCAAATGGCTGTAATCTTCCTCGGCCACCACCGCGTGTATGCGGAAAATTTCTGGGTGTTGATAAATATAGGGAGTGACATGCACTCGCTCCCACGACGCATGCGCTTCCTCCCAGGCGCGTTCCAGCGCAGCACGGGTAAAAATTTCGACATCCAAGCCCCGTGGCCAGCATCGAATTTGGGTATTACTCGCGTAATCAACATCGTGGGCATGAAATTCTGCCACGACGTTATCAATTATTTGTGGGTCGATGAAAGGACAATCGGCGGTGATGCGCACAATTGCTGCCGCATTGGAGGCGGTTGCGGCGCTGCGATAGCGAGCCAGAACGTCGAGTTCTTCACCACGTAGGCAAGGTACTCCTAGCCGGACACATTCCATGATGATGGCGTCATCTTGAGGGTTGGTAGTGGTCGCCACCACTACCTGATCTACCCTCCCGGCACGCGCGGCGCGATGAACCACGCGACCGAGCAAAGTATTTCCCGCGATATCCAGTAGCACCTTTCCAGGAAGTCGGGTGGAATTCAAACGAGCCTGGATAATGATTATCGTGCGCGGAGGTTTTAATTCACCCATGTTTCAATCCACATCCACACCCACATCATTGTCAAATTTAATTAATCCCCCTGAAGGGGGAGGTCTCAAACTAGCAAAAAAATTTGATGAGCCTGGATTTCAACAATCATCAATATAATTAATTTCGATTAGCAACCACTATTGATCAAGTGATGGTATTGGACCCCATTTCACCGGGTTACCATCCTCGGACAGAATTAATGGAATATTTTTTTGTGGCGATTCTTGCACTAATTCCTCTTTTTTAGTCAAGTTTTCCTGTAATGATTCCCTCGTCAAATGTTGCAGAGTTGCTGAAGAATCGTCATGTAGAATTGGGAATACAGGCATTGGAAAACAATTGGCTAAACCACCTGATACAGCATTAATCCCCATATTGAATGCCCAGGCAGCGGGTGAACTATTATAACTATCCTTGGGAGTTGCGGTCATGAATTTTGCAGGGATGGTTATATTTAGCGCTACGGTAGTGGTAGTATTAGCGGGAATTGTAACGGCTTTACTGGTAAATGTCGCAACACTGCGCAATGGTGTGTCGTTTGGTTTTTCAAGAAATGCAAGTGGCTGCACGCTTGTTTGGATTGAGGTAGCTCCACTATTTAGCACATCGAAACTTATCTCCAGAGTACCGCCTGTAGCGGGTAATTTTGGACCACCATTACCACCATAAACAGAGAACGATGAATATGGAACGTTGTTAATTTTTATTGGTCCGATAATATCACAACTACTAGTTTTTTTATCAAGTTTAACGAGATTGAGCGGTATGGATTGCGTTGGCGTATTAATGGCAATTATTGTTGGTGCCCGTCCCGGTGTCAGTATAGTAACATTGTTATAAATTTCCTTGTAATAAATATCCGGGGAATGTTGTTGGTAAAAATTACTCCAATGAAGAAAGGGGGTACCTTGGGAAAAATATCCTCTCGAATATCCAAATGTGATGTAATAACTACCTGGATGTATTGCCGGGTCTCCCGATGGCACCGCCACAAATGCGCCAGCAGGATTTGTAACAGTGGAAGAACTATAAACAAATTCCCCTTTCCTTGGATCATATTTATACAAGGCAACATCAATGCCGGCGATGGGAGTAGTTCCGTTACTCTGGGTTACTGTTCCAGTGAACTGTGCAGCATGAGCAACAGACCATCCGAAAAAATCGAGCATGGCCGCAGCCAGAATTGGAAAATGGTATTTTTTCATAATGATCGCTCTAAATTAAGTATATATAGACTTTGGCGCTATTCACTTAACCGACGTAGCGCCTCTTGATATTTTTCCATAGTTCGCGTTACAACCTCCAGAGGTAATTCTGGCGCAGGAGGGTGCTTGTTCCAGCGAATTGATTCCAGATAATCGCGTACATATTGTTTATCAAAACTGGGTGGATTAGTTCCCGGAGTATATTGATCTGCTGGCCAAAAACGCGAGGAATCTGAAGTCAGAACTTCATCGATCAACACCAATTGTCCTTTGTCATCTAGGCCAAATTCAAATTTGGTATCGGCGATAATAATTCCGCGTTTCCGGGCGTAATCGGCAGCCTCTCGGTAGAGCGCCAACGATGCCTCCCGTACCTGTTTGGCCAAATTTGTTCCCAGCAAGGTTTCCATTTGTCCAAAATCAATATTTTCATCATGAGCGCCGGGTGCGGCCTTGGTGGAAGGGGTAAAAAATGGCTCGGGCAGGCAATCGGCTTCGCGTAAGCCAGCGGGTAGAGGAATACCGCATATCGATCCAGTTTGGCAATAATCTTTCCATCCCGATCCGGCTAAATAACCACGCACAATCGCTTCCACAGGGAGGGCGCGCATCCGTCGCGCCACTACTGCGCGTCCCGTTACCTGAGCGCGTTCGGCGGCATCGGGCAACACTTCCGCCAACGGTCGATTGCTCAAATGGTTAGGAAGAAGATGGGCAAGCTGCCGAAACCAAAAATTGGAAAGCGCCACGAGTACCCGCCCTTTGTCTGGGATTGGTGTGGGCAAAATCACATCGAAAGCTGACAATCTATCCGTGGTGACGATAAGCAAATGATTTTCGTCCACCGTGTAAATATCACGGACTTTCCCGCGATGGACCAGGGGCAGACTGGCGAGCGTGCTTTGGAATAAAGGATCTGTCATTTCAATGTGCGAAAATGTCATCAATGTCTCCGAGAAACCTCACCAGATGCCTGCGAGAAGCACCCGGCTTTAGCCGGGCAGGGAGGAAAGCGAGCGGTTTTCAGAATTAGGAGAGCCGATCTTTCCCGGCAGTCAGCCTGTAAGCGATCTTAAGTGACACACACCTTACGGTGTGGCTCACCTCGCTAAAGCTGTTAGTTGGTTGATTGGTTGGTTGGTTATTTCAATCCGCATCCGACCGCATCTGCCGAATGACAAAGCCATCGACAGATTGAGGTCGATGGATTGCATCCCCCCGTAAATGAGGAGGTTACCAAAAAGATAACGATACTTACGCATCGTTGTCTAATTTAACTAATCCCCCTGACAGATGAGGTCTCAAACCAGCAAGGAAATTTAATCAATCAATCGTTTTTGACCAGTCAGCGCGCGAATACCCGTGACATCCTGTACAACTTCCAAACAACCGAGATAGATGCCACTAGAATCACATACTGGATAATAGCGGATATGAATGAATTTTCCGTTGATTTCGAGCCAGAATTCAGCCACTTCACGCTTGCCTGCCTTAAAATCGGCAAGAATGGTGTTTACTATGTGCAAACTTTTGCGTGGATGACAATTTTGGACCTGAGCACCGATAGCACCACGAGTACGTCCAAAAATTTTTTCGCGGTTCTCGTGGCTAAAGTAGCGCACTATGTCATTGGCATCGACAAACGACAGTTCGACCGGGAGCGTATTCAGCATCGCGGCAAGAATTTCACGTTCAAGCCCAAAGGAAAGATCCTCAAGGCCACCCGCTGCGATGACACGCCGGGCGATGGCATGATAGTGCTCATGCGTATTCGGCCCAAGCGCGGCCTCGGTCTTGACAATGCCCGCCATGACGCTCTCGACATCGGCATCAGTGAGTGTGCGTTGCGCCATCTTGAAAAGGATGTCGTTCTCTTTCCAATAATGAGTTTTCACGAGGGTCGCGTATGCGTTGAACGCTGCCACGAAATCGCTCAGTATCGCTAGATTCCCGTGCGCGTAGGCGTTTCCGGTTTTCGTTACTTGCGCCAAAAATCGCTTACTCTGTTCGTGTTCGGCTAACATCACAGCCAGCGGGCCACCATCGCTAGGGATACCGCGTTGTTCGAGGATCGGAAAAAGATGGTTTTCTTCCTTTTTGTTGTGACAGCCATCTACGTACTCATTAAGGTAAATAACGACATCAGCGATAAAGGGACGAGTCGGACCATTGGGCGACGCGCAGGCTTTGGAGACCGCATCGAATAGTTTTTCGGTGGTTTCGTGGTCTTCGACGAGCAATTCGTGCCAAGTTTTGAGCATAAGAGGTTTCCTCGGTGAGAATATATTAACGCTTGCGCATTGATGGAACAGAAAAAATGAATAATAGTTTTTTCGCTTGAAACCCATGAGGTAAAATTATGACAGGGCATCAGCATAGTTAGCTATATTAACCTGAGTTCGATGCAAGATGCGAGACAAAATACCGTATCAGTCAACCATGATTTTTAGAGATATCTCCATAAGTAACAATAAACATAAATCGATTTTGGAATATAATTATTCTCCATTCCATCACTATCTGGGGAGATAGTTGAGCGTGAGAATGGTTGCGGCCTACATAAAAACAGACATGTGATTTACCGCCTGAAAACCATCTAAACCATCGGTGGAAAATGATTATCGAAAAAATTAAACTACGCAAAAAACAAACTATCAAAAAAGCCATTACTAATTTTTTGAATCGGACACGAAGAATTTTTTATCGACGTGAGATAACGTTCAAACATTTATTTATTATTGAAAACATTATTTTATTAATTATCATTGGAACTATTTTGATTTATGAATATTATATTTTGGATAGAAATGCTATTAATTTGACAACACAAAATAAATTAACCGCTACCTCTATGATAATTAATTTATTGATGGCGATATTTTGAGTGTAATTTTAAGCGAGCATCAAAATGCCGGAATTACCGGAAGTTGAAACGACCCGCGTTGGCATTGCGACTCATATTGTAGGGCAGAAAATAGAACAGGTAGTGATACGAACCCATCGCCTACGTCTACCTGTGCCCATAGAATTAACTATCGAGTTACCGGGTCAAATAATAAATACAGTGGAACGACGCGCTAAGTATTTACTATTGCGCACCCATGATGGGACCATTCTCCTCCATTTAGGAATGTCTGGAAGTTTGCGCGTGCTCACTGAATCCATGAATCCTAGTATTCATGATCATTTTGATTTTATATTCTGCAATGGATTGAGGCTACGTTTCAACGACCCGCGACGTTTTGGATTTGTCCTCTGGACTCGTGAAAATCCCCTGGAGCATCCAATGCTGCGTAATCTCGGCATAGAACCACTGGGAGATGGTTTTAATGGCGAGTATCTCTATCATCGTTCCCGTGGACGTAGGTTAGCGGTTAAGTCTTTCATCATGAACCAGCAAATTGTGGTTGGGGTAGGTAATATCTACGCCGCTGAATCGTTATTCCTGGCAGGCATTCACCCGGCGCGCCCAGCGGGGTTTTTGGATCAATCTAATTATACCCGGTTGGCAACTGCAATTCAGGAGATACTAATTGAGGCTATTGCTCAAGGAGGCACTACTTTGCGCAATTTTCACGATGCCACGGGTCGTCCTGGCTATTTTCAATTCGCTTTACGAGTTTACGGTCGGGCGGGTGATCCTTGTTTTCAGTGTGGCTATCCCGTCTGCGTTGAACGAATGGGGCAGCGGAGCACTTTTTATTGCATGCACTGTCAGGCTTAATGAACTTTAATAATATTGCCACTTTGCTGTAAAAAAATTTAGAGGAAAAATATGTCAGCGAACATTAACATCAAAATTATTATTTTATTTGGTTTAGTAGGATTGGTCTTAATCGTAGGTTCAATCGCTGGAACCTTGTATTTCACGGGATTTTTTAGCGGCGCGACCGGGGGCGAGCATGTAACTGAACAGGCACCAACTGACTATAGTCATATGCCACCCATTTATTTAGATATCAAACCTACTTTCATTGCCAATGCAGTGGAAGGGGATCGCCTGCATTATGTAATGGCGGATATTTCGGTAATGTCTCGAAATCAGTCAGCGATAGACGGAGTTAGTGCAAATCTTTTTGCTATTCGCAATAATGTTCGTGAGGCATTGAGCGGTCATGCCTATTCTGAATTATTAAGTAAAGGTGGTATTGAGCGTTTGCGTGCTACTGCCGAGCAGTCGATTAAGGAATATCTGGAAAGCCGACATCTTCCTTTGATTGACGCATTTTATTTTATTTCCGTGATAGTGCAATGACTTATCAATCGGATAATCTTGCTTTTTTTGAAACGTAAACATTTTTGTTTAGCGAGTATTCATGCCCACCAGTGACTTGCTGAGTCAGGAAGAGATTGATGCGCTCCTTAATGGCGTGTCAAGTGGTGATGTCCAGACAGCACCGAGTGCAGAAACGCCTGGAGATGTGCGTATCTACGATTTTACCGCTCAAGAACGGATTGTTCGTGGGCGGATGCCGACCCTGGAGATGATTAATGAACGTTTTGCGCGTTACATGAGAATAAGTTTGTTCAATATGCTGCGGCGCTCGGCAGATATTTCAGCAGGAGCGGTGCAAATGACCAAGTTTGCGGAATATGTACATAGTTTGTTTGTTCCAACGAGCTTGAATTTAATTCATATAAAACCCCTGCGAGGTATCGCGCTGGTTGTTTTCGATCCAAAATTGGTTTTTATTTTGGTGGATAATTTTTTTGGTGGTGAAGGACGTTTTCATACTAAAATTGAGGGGCGCGATTTCACTCCAACTGAGCTTCGTGTGGTTCGTATTGTACTCGATCTTATTTTTAAGGATCTTAAAGAAGCCTGGGATCCAGTAATGAAGGTATTATTTGTGTATTTAAGTTCAGAGGTAAATCCACAATTTGCTAATATTGTCAGCCCGAGTGAAGTCGTGGTGATTTCTAGTTTTCATGTTGAATTGGATGGTGGTGGTGGAGATTTTCATATAACCATGCCTTATTCTATGCTTGAACCAATCCGCGAGCTGTTGGATGCTGGCACTCAAAGTGACCGTGAAGAACGTGATGAACGTTGGATGATAGCACTACGTGATGAAGTTCAAGGGGCAAAGGTAGGCATTGTTTCCACCCTTACTGAAGTTATACTATCTGTTGAAGAACTTCTCCATTTACGCGCCGGAGATGTAATTCAGATTAATATGCCAGAAACTGTTTTAGTCAAAGCGGAAGGAATTCCGATTTTTCGCGCTCATTATGGTTCTCAAAAAGAAAAAGTTGCATTAAAGGTTGTTGAATTTATTAAACGTCCCACTTCGCATATCTTGGAGGCAAATGATTTATTAGACAAGGAAGAAAAAGATGCAACAGAAAATAAAATCAGAGAAAAAATTAAAGAAGAAGAAGAAAAAAAGAAGGACGATGAAAGAAAAAAGGAAGAAGAAAAAAAGAGAAAGGAAGAAGAAAAGAAACGTAAGGAAGAAGAAAAGAAAAGAGAAGAAGAACGCAAAAAAAAAGAAGATAAAGAAATAGAAAATGAACCTGTAAAAGTAATAAAAAAAATAAAATTGAAGAAAAGACAAATAACACAAACCAAACCGAGCTAAAGCGTTATGAGTAATGGTCGCAGTCGTGATAATGGTAAAAAAAATGATGTTTCTGAAGGTTTGAATGAACAAAATGAAATGCTGGATGCTCTGGGGAATAATAATATCGAACACTCGGGCTTTGATGATATGAATGAAGAAGAAAAAGAGGTTTCCCCCGAGGATAATAAAAATTTAGAAGTGGTTCTGGATATTCCAGTAACCATATCCATGGAGATTGGTCGAACCTTGATTACCATTCGCAATTTATTACAACTCAATCAAGGTTCAGTGGTGGAACTTGATCGAGTAGCGGGTGAGCCGATGGATGTCCTGGTGAATGGTTGCCTCATCGCGCACGGTGAAGTCGTAGTGGTTAATGAAAAATTTGGCATTCGTCTAACTGATGTAATCAGTCCCGTGGAGCGGGTCAGAAAATTGCGTTAAACCAATATTGATTTAGACGCTAATCATTCTTGTTGATTGAGAATAATAGAGATGCGACCATTTTTTTTAACAATCTGGAATTTGGCTATTCCTTTTTCTTCCGCCTTGGCAATGGGAGAAACCCAAACTCTACCCACTTTGGCAATAGGAGACCTATTGCAGGTAAGCATAAGTTTAATGGTGGTATTGATCGCAATTGCGTTTGCTGCTTGGCTGTTGCGTCATTTCACCAAACTGGGAGGAGCAATGGGTGGAGCATTAAAAATTTTAGGAGGAGTATCTTTAGGGGGACGGGAACGTGTAGTTTTAATGCAAGTAGGTGATCGGCAGATTCTCCTTGGTGTTGCCCCAGGTTCGGTAAGAACCCTTTACATAGTAGAGCAGCCTCTACCGATTTCGCGGCCACCAGCAGATTTTTCTTTGGTTTTGCGTTCTACGGTTCGCGACCAAGAACCGTTATGAACAATCGCTGATGCGATTGAGAATGTATCTCGCCGTAGAGGGATCCATTTTACTGTGATGACGGGGTGGTATTGCAGGCGGACGAGAATATTGCGCGAAACGTTTTAGCAAAATTTTACCTGGATGTCCAAATTTGTCCTTAGTTTTTAGGAACGGTCATTTAATGTTTTTCAATCCTTGGATAGTGTTATCAGCGTTGGCCATGGCTTCGTTAAGAATTTGCTGGGCGGAGCCTATGCTGCCTGTGATGTCGGTCTCTTCCGCACCAGGCGGTGGCCAGGTCTATAGCGTCAGTATTCAGGTGCTGGCGGCAATGACGGCGTTGAGCTTACTCCCGGCCGCAGTAATGATGATGACTTCTTTTACTCGCATCGTCGTGGTGCTGGCAATTCTGCGCCAGGCACTGGGGACCGCGCAAACGCCTTCCAGTCAGGTTATGGTTGGTCTGTCATTGTTTCTTACCCTTTTTATTATGTCGCCGGTCTTCGACACTATTTACAATGAAGCGGTACAACCTTATTTACGAGATGAAATTACGGTAATCCCAGCATTAAAAAAAGCCGCCAAACCATTGCGCACTTTCATGATGGCACAAACTCGTGATACGGATTTGGCGGTATTTGCCCGCATCGCAGGTAAAAATGGTTTTAAGGATCCCGAGGATGTACCATTGCAATTACTCGTACCGGCATTTGTTACTTCTGAGTTGAAAACCGCTTTTCAGGTGGGTTTCCTTCTTTTCATGCCATTCCTCGTTATCGACCTGGTGGTGGCGAGCGTATTGATGGCAATGGGAATGATGATGCTCTCTCCGCCAATCATTTCATTTCCATTCAAACTGATGCTGTTCGTTTTGGTTGATGGTTGGACATTGGTGATGGGAACCCTGGCGGGAAGTTTTTATGTCCCCAGTTGACAAGCGACTATTCTCAAGTCCCTCGCCGCCGCTCTACTAATTCTCGAATTCGAGACGAACAGATAATCTCCAACGCCTGTTTTAAGGATCCTCCTGGTATCACCAATGTATTTGGTCGCGACATGAAGGAATCATGGATGCGCGTAAGCAAATTGGGAAAATCAAAACCTTTCGGTTCCCGAAAACGCGCCACAATAAAACTTTCGTCCGCCGTAGGCACTTCATTGGCAACAAAAGGATTAGAGGTATCGATAATAGGAATACGCTGAAAATTGATATCGGTGAGAGAGAATTGAGGAATAATGTAGCGGAGATAATCAGGCATGTGTTGCAAAATAGTCGCAACTACCGCTTCTTGACTGGCTCCTTTCAGAGTTACATCGCTGTGGATTTTCTGTATCCATTCTAGGTTAATAATAGGTACCACGCCGATGAGTAAATCTACCCAGCGGGCCACGTCTACTCCTGCGTCAGTTTGAGATTCAAGCTTCATCCGTTCACGAATTATCCTGGGATTGTGAGAAATCCCCATGGAACGCCGACTCCAGGATGCTTCAATGCAACCACCATGAAGTCCTTCATAAAATAACAAATCAGACTCCAACGGTAGATCGCGCCAAGGAGTAAAAGTGCCAGGTGGATAGTGTAAGCGTTCAGCAATCTCGTCATTTTCTATATATTCACGGATAAGTCCGGTACCGGTCCGCGAATATTCTTGAAATAATCCTTCTAGGCGATCAAAAAGATTGGCTTCTGGACCAAAATGACTAATGGGACGCCCCATTGCGATGGCAGCAGCGGATTGTTGTTTCATCTGAAGACGATCAAAACGACGAAAGGCATTACCATCGACGTAAACCGCGTTGAGTCCTTCCCGTCTAAAAATATCCTGAAAAGCGCGTTTGACGGTGGTAGTTCCCGCTCCTGACGAGCCTGTTACTGCGACAATGGGATGCTTGATGGACATGAATTAAGTTCTCATAGAATTAGAGGCAACTGTTTGATCATTTTACCTCCACGGATGGAAAATTTAATAGCGTGACATTTTAGCATGATGATTCAAGTTAAATTCCAGTTTTCCACGATAATGCGTACCGTTAATGGAGGACGCTCTAATATCAGATGTCCGGGCAATTCTATTGAATTAATCTCGCGGTAACGGTCAAAATGGATATCCCAGCCATCCTGACGTAAGCGAATGAGGTGACCGGCGTTATCCAGTTCTTGTAAATCCAATTCCTCTGGTGCTGGTAGACCTAAGATCCAGTAATGCAGACCACTCACCGGAATTCGCCAACCAAAATGAGTCATCAATAACTCTTCGGGACGCGTTGCTTGATAAATAGTTTTATCACTTCGGGTCAACGTAACGCCGTTGATATTTCCTTCCAGGCGTGCCGCGCCTTGACCCATAGGACCGCTGACTTGAAGGTGATAAGTTGAGTCTTGTTGTTTCCAGATCAGGCTAGCGAACCAACCTTCCTCTTCTCGCTGGATCGCAATCCGTCCGTTAAATTCCCAGTTCCGAAGCGTGCTCAAGACTCTCTGCCGCGTTTGCCAACGTGATTCAGACTCCGGATTCAAAGTTTCGCGGGTATTAGCGCAACCGGAGAGCAACACCAGGGTCAGCAAAACAGGGAACACTATTTTTTTTGTATAAATTTTTAATACCATGCACCTTCTCCATGTCAAAAATTATTAAATAATGGCAGTCATTGTAACTGATCTAAAATTTCACGCTTGACAATACGCTTCGTGTGGATGATTATAGACTTTTAATCAAAATAATATAATTAATTTATTTTTAAGATTGGATAGTTTCGTATATAAATTCAATAATGTATTATAACAGCGTATTCCAAGATTCAATTACAAAAATGTTTTGATTTTATCCATTGTTGTAAGTTTAATCTGACTGATTGCTGGGTAATTTTCATACGATTCCTTCATTATAGCTATAATGTACGATACTGTTCACCATCCTTGATTCAGAGAATTATCATGCCTGTCTCCGTTCTCATTTGTGATGATTCTAGTATGGCTCGCAAGCAATTAGCGCGAGTTTTACCGGCAGATTTGGATATCATTGTTGAATTCGCGGCCAATGGTCAGGAAGCCCTGGATCAAATCCGTCTTGGTAAAGGCGAAGTATTGTTCTTAGATCTTAATATGCCGGTCATGGATGGCTACGAAACTCTCGCCGAGATTCAACGCGCGCACTTATCTTCAAGCGTCATTGTGGTGTCGGGAGATATTCAGCCTGAAGCGCGACGTCGTGTTATTGAACTAGGGGCCCGTGATTTTATCAAGAAACCAGTTAGTGCTGGTCAATTGGCCGAGATCATTATCAAATATGGTCTGCGGAAAAATTACGAAGGCCAAAACAATATTAATTTATCGACACAGCGGGAAGTTTCCGCGATCCGCGTAGAAGAATGGGATGTTTACCGTGAGTTAGCCAATGTCGCTATGGGTCGCGCCGCCAGTCTTTTAGCAAGAAAATTAGGCGTTTTTGTCAAAATGCCAATTCCAACGGTCAATCTTATTGAAATCGGTGAATTACGCATGGCGTTGCATTCAACTGAACAAGCGAGCGTATCGGCGGTTTGTCAAGGATTCATTGGCGCTCAAATTGCCGGTGAGGCGCTTTTGCTTTTCCATGACTCTAGTTTCAGGGACATTGCTCGTTTAATGCGTTACCGTGGAACATTGAATCCATCCGTGGAGTTGGAACTGCTGATGGATGTCGGTAATATCCTGATTGGTGCTTGGCTGAAAGGATTAGCCGAGCAATTAGATATCTCATTCAGTCAAGGGCATCCAATTATTTTGGGTCAACATTGTCTGGTAAGTGATCTATTCAACACTAACGCTGCTCGCTGGAAAAAACTATTAGCGGTTGATATTACTTACACGGTAGAAAATCATCAAATTGATTGTGATCTACTCATCTTGTTTTCCGAAGATTCGTTCGTTGCCTTGCGTAAAAAAGCATCCTATTTATTTTGACGCCATTCTGGCGGGAGATTTATCATGCAAATGGAAGAATTCCACTGGGCGTTGGATTTATTGCAACATCTTGATGTTGGGATGATTGTGATTGATCGTCACTATCGTATCCAAGCATGGAATAATTTTGTGGAAAATCACAGTACTTTGTCATTGCAGGGTAGTCATAGTAAATTGTTGTTCGAAATTTTTCGAGAAATTCCCGAGGATTGGTTCCGAAACAAGGTTGATGCGGTGTTCTTGCTTGAAAATCGCGCTTTTACCATCTGGGAACAGCGGCCTTATGTGTTTCGTTTCAAGAATTACCAACCAATTACCGGAATCGTGGATTACATGTATCAAAATCTTTCCTTGGTTCCGTTGCGGGCACTTGATGGTCAAGTGAGTCATGTTGGCATTCTTATTTATGATGTTACCGATGCCGCGCTCGCTAAGGAGGCTCTGCGGGCCGCCAATCATCGACTGGAACGGATAGGACGGAATCGGACGGAAATATCCGAATAGATAAAATTTTCAATTTTCGCTGAGGAAAATTACGGATGGCTAATCAAGATCCCAAAAAAATAGAAGAATTCAGTGGCGGACTTTATGACACCACGTTCCTATTGGGCCGATTTCGGCGTCGTGCCGCCATCCGCAGGCTGATTGTCGCGCCAAACTCGACGGATATTGTATTGCTTGCTGAAGCGTTGGCCAGAAATCATCCCGATTCAGCCATGATCATCGATTTACTGCAACGATTGACGTCAGATCGAGATCCCGACAAGGTGGTCGCTCTTTGGATAGCCTGGGGACAGGCACCCCAGCCAGCTCTCGCTACGGTGTTGGCGCGATTGGGATGGCCGGCGTCACGTTCCCTGGAAGTGAAAGTCGCGCGCGCGATGCTGATGCTTGCCAGCGTGGGTGCCACACCGGAAATTCTCCATACTGTGGCAGTTCTCGCGCGGTCGCTGCCAGTGAATGACGAAGGATGGAATGATGAAATTTATGCGACTTGGGTTCGCTCGCAATCCGATGAATTTGAACGCGTTATCAACGAGCAGCAACGGCAACCCGGCAGCCCGACTTTGGAGGCGCTTCATGCCCTGGTCACCGGCGCAATCGCTCGTTATACCGCCTTGAACGACGAGGATGGCGCTATCCTGGCTCAGGCATTTCTCATGGCACCTCCTGCTTTTCGGGATCGCATGGCGCGAACGGTGGCCAACAATCCGGATCGCAAGCTGAAGGAAGCCTATCGACGGGCATTGTCTGGTGGTGGCATGGATGACACGCGGATGATTGCCAACCTAAAGCTAGTGGGAGACGAGGACGGATTATTTGAAAAAGTACGTTTCTTGCGTCTGGGTGCGGTACTTGAACTGTGTGACTATTGGGCTAATCATCCTGGTCGTCCCTCGCGGCCCAAACTCGCTGAAGTCGTGGATCGGGCAGTCACTGCCTATCACGCGCTGATGAAACTACAGACAAAATCGCCCCCTCCTCCACCTGTCTTGCCCGACGGATTGATGGATATCTTCGATTATTGGCGTCAACAACCATTCAGCAACGAATCGGAAGTCGATTTTCACTCCAAGAACCCCAGCTACAAGGCGCATGGCCTTTATTTAGGTTATAAACGTGGTGCCGTCAATCGTCAGTTGTTGAGAAACGCGGCGTACAGTCCACACTGGCTGGAGCGACTAGTGGCGCGACTACTTGATTCTCATACCTTAGCCAAAGCCAAGGAAGACCATGTTTGTTGGGTCTCGGTGTGCGCTGGCGAGGCCGCGATGCTTCAGATTCCCATCGCTGGTACTCCCGAGGACTATCGTCGTCATGGGGATCTGTTGCAGCGCAGCAACGAGACCAGTCGCACGCATGTCCTGCTCGAAATTTTATGTGCTTTTCAAGGTGCTTTTGTTGCCAGCGGAATCAGTGTTGATGAAATCGACGATGCGGTCGAACCCGGGGCAATCGAAATCGAGGAAGCAGATGAAGAATTTTAGTTTTTATCCTTAATGATGATTCCTGCAATAACCAAAAATCTATTTCACTCAACTTGTAAATTTATGGCCAATCAAGAAATATCAATAGAACAATTAAAAGTTGGAATGTTTGTTGTAGGGCTGGATGTATCCTGGCTAAAAACGCCCTTCTTCAAGCATTCTATGCTAATAAAAAACGAAATGCAAATCGAAGCGTTAAAAAATTGTAGCGCCAAGATTATAACTATCGATACTGAAAAAAGCATTCAACTCAGAGAATCTGATCATATTAATAAAACAGAATTACCTGAAATAAAAAAACATTATCAAACTTCTCTGAGGGATGAACTGGAAACAGCAAAAAAAATCAAAGAATCAACAAAAAAGGCAGTACAAAATTTATTTTCCGTAATGGTGAATGGCGGAACGCCCAAAAAAGAAATCTTATATCCATTTGTTGAACAGACGGTTGATTCATTATCACGCAACAATCAGGCAATTATAAATTTATTTCTGTTAAAATCGCAACCACGAAAAATATATAATCATGCTTTCAATGTAATGAGTTTGTCCTTGTTGGCCGCCTGGCATCTTGGTTATTCGGATGAAGATCAAAAAAGAATTGGTTTGACGGCGCTGCTCATGGATAGTGGTTGGTTGAAGGTTCCAGAAAAATTATTTACTTTTCAAACAGTCTATACCAGTGATGAATTTTTCAATGTAAAAAAACATGTGGATCACAGTCTTAGTCTTATTGAACGAGGAGATTTTGATCCCGAGGTTCATCAATCAATAGCGCAGCATCATGAGCGTTATGATGGTAGCGGTTATCCTGCGGGGTTGTCGGGAGAACAAATACATCCCATGAGTCGTATTGTATCCCTGATGGATCATTTTGATAGTTTGGTGAATGGCTATTATGATCGCTCTCCGGTCATTCCGGCGCGCGCCCTTCAGGAAATCTATAAAAAATCATTACTGTCATCTCATGATCCTTCTTTAGTGCAATTACTTATTCATTTAGTAGGCGTTGTTCCACCATCAAGCGCGGTCTTGCTGAATACCGGTGAGCGTGGAATAGTTACTCAGATTAATTGGCGAACGCCATTGGCCCCCAGTGTCAAAATTTATTATAATAAAAATTTATCACCTTTAATGCATCCATTTGAAGTTAATTTAGCAAAACAAGAAAATGAATCCACTATCAGAAAAATTCAATCGGTGATTGATCCAAACCTGCGTGGCGAAGATCCTGCCGGTTTATTAATCTTTGATAATTGATTGGATATTAACGCCATTATCCCTGGGAGGCTTTTTGAACCGTCGTTCCCCACCTTTCAAAACCGTGGCTGCCGTGGATCTCGGTTCCAACAGCTTTCATATGATCATTGCCAGACTGGTTGAGGGTGGACTCCACACCCTGGATCGAATGCGTGAAATGGTACGTTTGGGTGGCGGGCTGGATGCGCAAGGAAATTTAGATAGCGCATCGCGGACGCGCGCCATCGCCTGTTTGGAACGTTTTGGCCAACGTCTGCGCGGGATGCCATTAGGTTCTGTGCGAGCGGTGGGTACCAATACCCTGCGGCGCGCCCGCAACACCGATAATTTCCTCAGCCAGGCGCGTGAGTCCCTCGGACATCCGATTGAAGTCATCGCTGGGCGTGAAGAAGCACGCCTCATCTATCTCGGCGTCTCCCACACTGTGCCAGATACTCCGGGTAATCGGCTGGTGATTGATATTGGCGGTGGGAGTACCGAGTTCATTATTGGCGAAGGTTTCGAGCCAAAACATCGTGAAAGCCTGGCCATGGGCTGTGTGAGCTATTCCTTGCGCTTTTTTCCGCATGGAGAACTCACCCCGACCGCAATGCGTTGCGCCGAAACCTCGGCGGCGCAGGAGCTTCAAATCATCCGTCCTAGTTACCCGACCATCGGCTGGCGGACAGCGGTCGGATCGTCGGGGACCATTAACGCCATTCAAGAAATCCTCATCGCCAATCGCTGGTCGAGTGATGGCATCACCCTGCAAGGGCTTCAGACGTTGCGTCAAGCTCTCTTGGCGGAGGGAAACGTTGCGGCGTTGAATCTTGCTGGGTTGCAACCAGAGCGAGCACCGGTATTGCCAGGAGGAATAGCCATTCTGATCGCTGCTTTCGAGAGTCTTGGCATCGAACGTATGATGGTTTCTGATGGTGCGTTACGCGAGGGGCTACTGTATGACCTGCTCGGACGTCTGCTTGATGAAGATGTGCGTGATCGCACGATTCGCTCACTCATGCGTCGCTACCATGTTGATCTGTCTCAGGCACGACGTGTGGAGCGCACCGCCCTGGCATTGCTCGCCCAGGTAGATGCGGAGTTTGTTAATCATCACCTCCCGATTGACGAACATCGCAACATGTTGAGCTGGGCAGCACTGCTTCACGAGCTAGGACTCACCATCGCCCACTCCGGTTATCATCGCCATGGAGCCTATGTGGTGGCTAATTCGGATATGCCAGGTTTTTCGCGCCCGGAACAGCAATTTTTAAGTAGCCTAATTCGTGGTCATCGTCGCCGCTTTCCAATGGAATTATTCACGGCATTGCCCGAGGGATACTTTGAAATTGCCTGGAGTTTATGCGTCATCCTGCGTCTTGCTGTACTGCTGCACCATAGTCGCAGCCAATTCGCGCTTCCAGCAGTGAGCCTTCATTTCAAACCTCACAAGCGCAGCCCACGGATACAATTTCCCGATGGCTGGTTGGACCATAATCCGTTAACTCGCGCTGATCTTGAGCAAGAAGTAGCCTATCTCAAGACGGAAGAAATAAAATTGCGTTTTACTTAACAGTTATGCAAAGGTTAATTGCAAAATATGTCGCATATTTTTATCAATTCTTAAGTTATCCAGACTAGGATAATTTATCATGTCATTCAGCGAATTCAAGGATATACCCCAAGTTCAAAAAAAATATGGAATCAAATATAGAGAATTAAATTTCATCGCAGCCCATGAATTCGCGGTTAGTGAAATTTTTAGCACGGAATTAGAATTTAGTTTGAAAAACCTGGATGCTTTTGCTTCGGAAGCCGCAAGATGTGAAATCATAATATTTCCAATATTGAGAGAGGCATATCGGAATTATTCTGCAAATCTTTCGCTTTGGGTACAAAAACCAATATCATTTGATAATGAACTAACTGGGACGCCAGATTATATGGTTTCCAAAAGATCTGAATATGGAAAATTATTTTTGGATCATCCCATATTGACTGTGGTAGAGGCAAAAAAGAGTGATTTTGAGCAAGGCTGGGGGCAATGTCTGGCTGAATTGGTTGCATCTCAAAAACTGAATAAAAGTGAAACATCTGTCTATGGCATCGTAACCGATGGAGAAACATGGAAAATAGGTTATCTTGAAAACAAAATTTTTACCAAGAACATCAAAAATTTTACGATAGACCGTCTTGCCGAATTATTTTTTGCATTGAATTTCATCTTTAAGGAAATAACAGCCAAGTTGAATTTGTAACTCCTAAGCGTAATTTAAATGATTAATCCGAATCAGCTCTCTCCCGTACCACTCGTCATTGACCTGGATGGCCCGCTAATTAAGTCAGATTTATTATTGGAAACGGTTAATTGGTTTATTGGCCGTCATCCTTTGCAAATTTTTCGTCTCATGAGATGGCTTGCCTCCGGCAAAAATATTTTGCAAAGGAAATTAGCTGAGGTGTGCGAAATTGACGCGGCCGCGCTGCCTTACAACCAGGCCGTGATTGCTTGGTTACGGGAACAAAAAAACCAGGGAAGACAGCTTATTCTCGCCACGACTGGTCATCGGCGCTTGGCCGATGCAGTAGCGCGGCATCTTGGATTATTCGACGCAGTCTTGGAGAACGACGATGCAAACAACGCCAGTGAGATTGCTAGGATTAGGTTGCCAGATAACCTTGGACAGAATCTGGACGACGGTTGTTCTCCGGTCGTCCAAGCGGCGTTCAAGGCGTTGCGTCCGCATCAATGGCTGAAAAACCTCCTGGTACTCGTTCCCCTGTTTGCCGCCCATCGGTATGGAGAACGGACCAGCGTCCTTCAGGCGCTTATGGCGTTCGTCGTGTTCAGCATGACCGCATCAAGTGTCTATCTGCTGAATGACTTGGTGGATGTCACTGATGATCGCCATCACCCCCGCAAGCGATTTCGTCCCTTTGCCGCCGGTGACCTGAGCCTGTTGCATGGCTGGCTGGCTTGGCCGATGCTGCTCATTCTGGCGTTTATCGTCGCCGGCCACGCCTTGCCCATGTCTTTCATTGGTGTCCTCGCCAGTTATTTTGCTATGACGCTCACCTATTCCCTGCGCCTCAAGCAAACGCCAATACTTGATGTTTTAATTCTGGCGAGCCTGTATACCCTGCGCATCATTGCGGGCGCTGCCGCAATCACCGTCCCGCCTTCTTTCTGGTTGTTACTTTTTTCCATGTTTATTTTCCTCAGCTTGGCGTTCATCAAACGCTTTAGCGAAATCAAATTCTATCGTGACGCCGGGGGGCGGGGACTGTTACGCGGACGTGGCTATCATCACGAAGATCTTGATGTGGTTGCCAACCTTGGCACCAGCGCCGGTTATCTCGCAGTTTTAGTTTTGGCACTTTATGTTCAGGACAGTCGCACCGTTGAGCTGTATCGTTCGCCGCGCTTTATCTGGCTGGCCTGCCCGCTGTTGTTATTCTGGATTTCTCGCGCTTGGCTGATCGCGCATCGCGGTCAAATGCACGACGACCCCATTGTTTTCGCTCTCCAGGATCGAATTAGCTGGCTGATTGGAATTTGTTTTATCGCCGCCTTCGGGTTGGCACGAATGCTGACGTGAAATCCAGCGCGTATCTCGGTTTTCTTTACGCGGTCCTCGCCGCCATTGCCACCCTGGTCAATCTGGGCGGCCAGGCGCTAACTGTTTGGGGATATCGAGGATCTTGCGCGGTTGAATTGTCGATTCTAGTTGGTACCGCTGCCGGCTTACCGACCAAATATCTGCTGGACAAGCACTATATTTTTGTTTTCCGAACGAATAATCTTGCCCACGATGGCAAGCTTTTCCTGTTGTACGCGCTCACGGGTGTGTTCACGACGATGCTGTTCTGGGGAACCGAATATGGCTTTCATCGGCTGTTCAATACCGACACCTTGCGCTATCTTGGCGGCGTTATCGGCCTGTCGCTGGGATTCATCCTCAAGTATCAACTGGACAAACGTTTCGTTTTTACCGTCAGGACGCCAACAACGGCGGGAGTAAATCTATGCGGGCGGCAGTGAAATATTTTACCCGCGAGGAATACCTTGCAATGGAAGAAATTACAGCAGGTAAGTATGAATTTTATCAAGGTGAAATTTTTGCAATGGCAGGCGGTACCTTTAATCATTCAATGATTTCAGGAAATATTTTTTCCGCGCTAAAAACTAAATTGCGGGCTAAATTCTGTCAACCAACGAATAGCGATATGCGAGTTGAAACGCCGAATGGTTTAATTACCTATCCCGATGCCGCTGTTTTTTGTGGTAAACCGGAATTGAGTGAAAATCAATGTAGTTTGTTAAATCCTGCTGTTATTATTGAAGTCTTGTCTTCCTCCACGCGGCGTTATGACTTGAGTGACAAATTCTTATTGTATCGTGCTATTCCATCCTTTCACGATTATTTATTAATTGATTCCGAAAAAATTCATGCGCAGTATTTTCATAAGATCAGGCAACATGAATGGATTTTACATGAATATTTTGAGTCGCATGACGTAATTGATTTACTTTCCATTCAGGAAACCCTGAGTTTACAAGAAATATATGAAACCATTATTTTTTAAGATGGTTCTTGGTGAACAGCATAATCGGCCAACAACAGCGGGAGAATCATGATGGAAATTCATGGCTGGGGACGCTACCCGAGAATCGAGGCGGAAGTTGCCCTTCCCCTGTCGGTGACGCAATGCGTCGAGGTGGTGACCAGCGCCAGCAACATCGTAGCGCGTGGCCTTGGACGCAGCTATGGCGACAGCGGCCTCGGCGCGACGGTGCTTGATACCCGTTACTTGAACCATTTCCTGGACTTCGACCAAGCCACCGGCCTACTGACGTGCGCTGCTGGTGTCACTCTTGATGATATTTTACGAGTTTTCGTCCCGCGAGGCTGGTTCCTGGCGGTGACGCCCGGCACGCGCTTCGTCACCATCGGCGGGGCCATCGCCAGCGATGTCCACGGCAAGAGTCATCATATCGCTGGTTCTTTTAGCGACCATGTGACCGCCATGGAATTGCTGCTTGGCAATGGCGAACGGGTGACGACTTCGCTGACTGACAAGCCCGACCTTTTTCACGCCACTTGCGGGGGCATGGGGTTGACCGGAGTAATTCTCGCAGCCACCCTGCGCCTCAAGCCGATTCGCTCCAGCGTCATTGTCGAGACCCGCATCAAGGCCAACAACCTCGACGCCGTCCTCGCCGCTTTCGCAGAGCACGCTACCACTACCTATTCGGTGGCTTGGATCGACTGTCTGGCGCGTGGCAAGCAACTAGGGCGTTCGCTACTCATGGTGGGTGAACACGCTGAGGAAGGCCCGCTCGTCGTCCAGAATCGAAAATCGTTGCCGGTACCGTTCGACATGCCCGCCAGCTTGTTGAATCAACTCACCGTCAAGGCATTCAACACGCTTTATCACGCCAGCGCGCGGCTCGAGCGGCAAACTCGTCGCATCCCCTTCGAGCCGTTTTTTTATCCGCTGGACTCTCTCGGAAACTGGAACCGCCTTTATGGCAAGCCAGGCTTTGTTCAATATCAGTTTGTCCTGCCAACCGCAGCCGGGGTCAACGGCCTGCGCGACGTGCTGGGGCGCATCGCCGCTTCGGGACGCGGCTCGTTCCTCGCCGTACTCAAAGTCTTCGGCGCAGGGAACGAACATCCACTGTCGTTCCCGCGCGCGGGTTATACCTTAGCGCTTGACTTCAAGGCCGAGCCAGCGGTTTTTCGATTACTCGACGAGCTAGACAAGGTTGTCCTGAATTATGGCGGACGGCTCTATCTTTCCAAGGACGCCCGCATGAGTGCGGCCACTTTCCGGGCAAGCTACCTGCGCTGGCGGGAATTCGAGGAAATTCGTAGTCGCTATCACGCTATTGGCAAATTTTCCTCCGTTCAATCCAAACGCCTGGGACTACGATGAAAAGAATTCTAATCATTGGCGCCACTTCTGCGATTGCTGAGGCCACCGCCAGATATTGGGCCAACGCCGGACACCGCATCTATTTGATGGCTCGAAATGAAGAACGCCTGCGCGTCATCGCCACCGATTTGAAAATTCGCGGTGCCACTGTGGTTGACATGAACCTATTGGATGCCAACGATTTCGAGCACCATACAATGGTTATCGATGCCGCCATTAAAATCATGGATGGTATCGATATTGTTCTAATCGCTCATGGAACGCTCGGCGACCAAAAGTCGTGCGAGCAAGACTTCGCTTCGGCATTGCGAGAACTCAATACCAACGCCATCAGCGTCATTTCTTTGTTGACTCATCTCACCAATTATTTCGAGATCAAAAAGCAAGGAACGATAGCAGTTATTTCCTCGGTGGCCGGAGATCGTGGACGGCAATCGAATTATGTATACGGGACCGCAAAGGGTGCGGTGACTATTTTTCTGCAAGGATTACGGCAACGGCTACACAAATCCGGCGTGAATGTATTGACGGTAAAACCGGGGTTTGTTGACACCCCGATGACTAAGAATTTCAAGAAGGGACTTTTGTGGGCATCGCCTGAAGAGATTGCTCAACAGATTGCAACGGCCATCGAGAAGAAAAAAAATGTAGTGTATACGCCGAAATTTTGGTGGTTAATAATGACAATAATCAAAGCGATTCCAGAATCACTGTTCAAAAATTTACATACATAATCCAAGTTGCTACCTATTATGATGGATAACCAAATAGCCCCTCTCCCAAAGGGAGAGGGGAGAAAGGCAAATAGGTAGCAACTTGGGTTACATAGATAAGATCTATAAGAATAATAGGGTAGAAAATCATGCTGCTTAAAGTTGTTGCCGTGCGAACATCTGATGGGAATTTCAACAAAAACCTCGAACGCTTACATCGAATTCACATATTTTACTTTGAAAAAATTCATTTGAGTCCGCAAATCGATGGTTTGATCCACCATTGAGGCAACCGTCACAGTCGTTTCTTGGGCCAGCGCTGCATTCCGCTGGGTCATTTCTTCCATGAGCTTGACCGCAATATTGATTTCCTTGAGCGCCATTGTCTGCTCCACGCTCCTACTGGCGATTTCGCTGATAATTTTATCTACCTGCTTGACGCCTTGCCCAATTCCGGTAAGCGCTTCTCCAGCATTTTTTACTTGTTCAGCACCATTTTTAACCTGCTGATTGCTGTTGATGATGAGAGTCTTAATTTCCTTTGACGCTTGGGCCGAGCGTTGCGCCAACATGCGAACCTCCTGGGCAACCACCGCAAATCCTCGTCCGGCTTCTCCGGCGCGCGCTGCTTCTACTGCGGCGTTTAGCGACAATAAATTAGTTTGAAACGAGATGTTTTCGATGACACCGATAATGTCGGTAATTCTGCTTGAGGCACTCTCAATCAATCCCATGGCGCTAATTGCCTCGCCTGCGACCAATGCTCCTTTTTCTGCAGCACCACGGAGTTCGCTTGCCATAGTCTTGGCGCGTTGCGTATTTTCGGTATTGGCGCGCACAGAAGCACCAAGCTGTTCCATGGACGATGCTGTTTCTTCAAGGCTGGACGCCTGTTGCTCGGTTCGCGCGGAAAGATCATTAGTGCCGTTGGCAATTTCACTGGCGGCGGCAGCGATAGCATTCACCGCACGATTAATTCCCTGAACAATCTCGGCTAACCGTTCGGAAGTCGTATTGAAAGATTGCTTCAGGGTCAGATAGACTCCGTGGTAATCGTTTTCAATGCGTTGTTCAAGATTCCCATCAGCCAGGGCAATCGTTGCTTCACATACCTCGGTAATGACGCTATCAATAGTTGCGGCAAGACGATTGATATTCTCACTCATGGTGAGAAGAATGCCTGCATGTCCCTGGGCGGCCATGCGTCTGCTTAAATCTCCGGCAACGAAACCCGCAGCCAGCTCGGCGATTTCCTCGCCCACTTGTCGTTCACGTTCACGTATTGCTTCCTGCATCCGCTGATCGTTTTCAATACGTTCTTGTTCCTGGCGGCGATAGCTGCTCGCGGCGGTACTCTCCATTTCCTCCATCAGCTTACCTAGTCGAATACGCATTTCGTTAGTAGCGCGGGACAGCGTGGCAATTTCATCGTTACCAGTTACATCAATATTGACCGATAAATTTCCTTGCGCCACCTGATAAAGATACCCCATCAGTGCATGAATACGTGAGCAAAAACTGCGATCAAAGAAAAAAGTAAATACAATGGGAATCATGATGCCTAATAGCGTCCAAACTAAAGCATCCCTTTTTGCGCTGGTAACCAATATTTCACTCTGTTTAATGGCATCTTCAGCAATTTGGTTGGCTTCGTCCACAGCAGCAATGACAATTTTTTCTACTTCCCGTGCGACCGCACCCAAGTTTTCGCTCAAGGATTTTACCTCGGCCTCGACTTCCATCAGACTATGTAAAATTATGCGGTATTCCCGAATGGATTGTTGAATATTATTGCTATTACGCATTGAACCAACATCACGTTCCAAGCTGTCCAGGAATACCTCGATGGAGTTAGATGATTCCGGGATCGGATTCCAAAAATAACGAATCTCGCTTGGTTTTAATTCGACGATAGTTGTTTCCAGTGCCGTGTTTTCAGATTCGTAGATTAAGGTTTCCAGTGCTTCGCGTTGCGTTTGCAAAAGTTGTACTTTTTCTTCTTTTTTGGAAAAAGCCGCAGTCAAATTATCGAAAAGCCGTCCGTATTCCACAACCTGCTTTTCGATCAATTTTGCGTTTTCATCCTCAAGCGTTACTGCGGTGGCGTTCAAAAAATTAAGAATTTGATGCATCCGTGCGGTATTGGCAGCATCTCTGGTATGGAGCAAAGCATAGCGCAGGGATTCAACGCGGGCGTTGGCAAGGGCAATGGTCTGCCATAAATCCTTATGGTGTTGTGTTGTTTGGTTGATTTTGCCGCCGATGGCGTGAACCTGGCCAATGGCGCGGTAATTCATGCCGATAATCACCAGAAAGATGACCAGGGATAAACCAAAGATCACCCTCATTGTGGTAGTAACGTTCCAGCGAGACAGCAGGTAAGTCATGTGGATCACGATCCTGGTCTCCATTTTCCCTCTTCCCAGGGATGAAAAGAGGGATGGTTAAGGTTTAAATCCGTGGCTTCATTTCTAAAAAAGGTTGCTCACGGTTTGATAAACGGCAAACCCGCATCGCTCCAATCCTGATTACCTCCCCGAAACCAATAAATTTTACCTGTATACCCTAAGTCGAGCAGCGCTTTAATTCCCGTTGGACTCTGTCCACACCACCAGCCATTACAAAAGCTAATAATCGGTTTATCTTCCAATTTTTTCATCTTAACCTTGGCTTTTGTTGTGCTTCCCACTAAATCGGTATAGGGAACGTTGATTGAACCAGGAATAGTTTCTTTATGAAACCACTCTGAAGTTCGCATATCGACAATCAAAATTTTCCCGGAATTAATTTCTGCTGCCATTTTAGGAAAATCCTCCAGTTTTATGGTCGTGGCACCTTGAATGGTTTCCGGCTGCGCGCAGAAAGGTTTGCATTTACGAATAGCGGGATTTTTGAAATCATCCTGAATTTCGCGGGTTCGATCCTGTTTCAAAGTAACTCCATTGAGTACGAATTCTTCCAATTTCACTTCTTTGGCGTATGCCTGCTCCTTAGCTGCTACAGCATCGCCGATGGGAACATCCATTTCCGTAACGCTCACGACTGGCGTGGAGAATGAAAAACACGTTACCAAACAAATAGCCGAGATGGAATTAAAAATATTTTTCATCAGTGTCTCCGAGAAACTTCACCCTTGAGTGCGGGATAGTTGACTTGACTCGCTACATTTCGATAATGAATCGAGGTGAATAGTTTTATTGAATGAGTCAGGCAGTGAGCGATAATTATGTGGTTATTCCTCCAGGAGTGGGTACGGCAGTGGGTGGAATTCCAAAAGCGGTCCTGTAGCGGCATGCAAACGTATTTCTCCCTTCCGAACATCGCTGGCTGCGATAACCGCCAAAATTAAGAAACCTCCTTCCGGGGATGGTGCACAATTAATGATTGTACCTGGATGTTGTTCCCTGTCTTCCGAGGGTATCCAAAGAGAGTCACCTGGTTGAGGCGGTTCTCCTCCTGCAATTCTCGCTAAATATAGATGACGTTTACTTTTCCCCAGGTATTGCATTCGAGCCACTACTTCTTGCCCTGTGTAGCAACCCTTACTAAAACTTACCGCACCAATTTCTGGGAGATTCAACATATGAGGAACAAAAGACTCGGTGGTGGCCCGAGTGATTTCCGGTACACCGGATAATATTTCCAAGATGGACCAAGTCTCGGCTCCGATAGTCGCGGTACGCACCTTTAGTGTATTCCACAATTTAGTCAGGGCGTCATTTTTTCCGAAGATTTCAAAACGGGGATGGATTCCACGAAGGCGAATAATCGTGAATGTGCCTTCGTGAGTCATTTTATCCGGTACGCCTGGCAAAGTCGGAAAAATTTGACGCAGCCCATCTTCAATAGAGGGACCTGAGCATCCCAAGCGAATCCAGTCCTGACTAGCATCTCTCAATAATACCTTAGAGCGGAGAATATACTTGCGCAATTGCTTGATGGTTTCTTCTACGCATTCATTTGGCAATTCAAGATAAAATCCTTCTCCCAGTTGGAATACACGAAAAGTTATCCGAACTCGTCCCTTAGCATTACACCAAGCTCCAAGTTTGCTGAGGCCGGATTCTGCATCGTGGATATCACAAGTCATTTGTCCCTGAAGAAAGGTAATTGCATCACTACCTTCTACTTTAATGAGTCCTTTATGAGAAAGATCAGCCATAGTATTTCCGTTCACTACAATAGCCCGTTCTTGATCTGGATTTCCAAAATGAATTACAATCTCATCCTTAAATTCCGCTCCTTCTGTCATCAAAAAATTTTTCCACTGTGAATCCATAAGGCACCTAGTTGAGAATCAATTAAATTGACATTGAATTAACGTTTGAATGCTGACCAGGTAGTAAAGGTGCAGGTATTTTCACTTCAAAAATGCTGCCGTGACCAGGGTGGCTACATACTTGAATGTCTCCCTCCATCAAGTCGAGCAATTTCCTGGTGATGAACAATCCCAACCCTGTACCACCAAAACGATGATAAGTCGAATCATTCGCCTGTTCAAAGGGAACAAAGAGTCGCATAATTTCTTCTTCCGTCATACCGATCCCGGTATCGGTTACCCGTAATGTTAGAACTTCTTTTTCCCATTCCGCCCATAAGGTCACAGTGCCGCACGAGGTAAATTTCACGGCGTTACCTAACAGGTTCACCAAAATCTGGAAAAGACGCACGTCATCACCGATACAGAATTCCGGCAGAGTTGATGATTCTTCCATTCGTAACAGCAATCCTTTAGCGCTGGCTTGTATTGATGCGATATTTATTGCACGATCAATTAATTTTTTTGGTTCGAAGGGAATATGATTAAGACGGAATTTACCTGCCTCGATTCTGCCAAGATCAAGAATACTATTGGTGATGTCGAGCAATGTCCTGCTTGCTTCCATGATATGATCAAAAATTTCCCGCGTCTTATGTTCCGTAGCCTCTTGCCTACCTAATTGAGATAATCCCAATACTGTATTGAGCGGATTACGAATTTCGTGGCTCAGGTGCTGTGTCAGAGAATTAATTTGTAATTTTGTTTGCTGTTGAGCCTGGGCGATGCTTTTTACATGGTTGGTCTCGTTGATTAAACGATCTGAGATATCCCAAAAATTGATAACTGCACCCACGACTTTTTCTTTTTCCACCATGGGTTGAATTACGCAAGTTACCGGAAAGACGTCACCAGTAGCGCGACGAAAAATTGCATGGTCAATATGGTTACATAAATTATGATGCAATGAGGTAATTATGGGACACTCGGTCACGGAATAGGGCGTGCCATCGGGATGGGAGCATTGGAGAATTTCACAAGCATCATGCCCAATCAACGCTTCCAGCTTATAGTTGAGCAATTGACAAGCTAAGGAATTAACAAAAGTAAATCGTCCCGTGACATCCACTTCCGCTAACGCAACAGCGCAGGCATTCAAAATTGACCATATTCGGCTTTCAAATGCTTTCAATTCACCGGTACGGATCGTCAGCAACGCATCCAGATGTTGCAGGCGCAACACCATCGCCTGTTGAGTCACTTGCTCCTCGACGAGGAGAGGGTATTTTTCGGCTTCTCTCGAAGCCAGCCGTCTCTCGTGTCCCTGGATAAACTGTGGCATTAATTCATCAAATTTTCTTGCTGGTTTGAGACCTCCCCCGTCAGGAGGATTAGTTAAATTAGACAACGATGCGTAAGCATCGTTATCTTTTTTGGTAACCTCCTCGTTTACAGGGAGGCAATCCACCGACCTCAATCTGTCGATGGCTTTGTCATTCGGCAGATGAGGTCGGATGTTGATTGAAACATTATCAAACCAAAGTGGATTGATAAGCATGGCAACACCTGGATAACTGGTAAATTTGGAAATCAACCTTGAACCATAATGGGGTAGTCCATTAGTAGAGGTTGATTAAGAATAATCTTATCCCTTTAGGAAGGGTTAAGTTAAAACCTTATTTCACAAATTACCAATAAGTGTTTTCATGATAAGAGATAAGGGATAATACGAGGGTATTTTTCTATTAAAGTTATGGTAAATCTTTTTGTACGCTGCCCATCGTGCGTATCCAGGGCTTGGGAATGCCGGTAGGAAGCTGTTTGGCCGCCTCCTGAGCACGGCGGTAGTCTAGGTAGACCCCATAGAGCAATGAGTACCAATCACGACCTTGGCGTCGAGTATGGGCAATCGCTATTTCTCCGTGAAGTTCCCAGCGGCGCAAAAATTCTTGTAAATCAGTTTCGTTATTGCCCGACATAAGCTGCAAGGTATAGTGATTGGCGCGTTGCGACCGTAGCCATTGCTCGGCTGGAAAATTAGTCGATCCCTTGTTAGCAGGTGGGCTGGTGGGAGTTGCTGGGGTTACCGTCTGCGGTGAAGGAACCGATGGATTCTGAGGTGGAGACGTCGAAGTAGCGACCGGATTCGAGGTTGGCAGCGTCGTAACCGGGGCTGGCGACGGTGCTCCAGAAGAATCTGGTTGGGGGAGCGGATGTTTTGGCGTGGTGGATGGATCGGCCACCGGAGATGGCGGGGGCATTTTTACACCGGACGCATTCTCGGTAGCGGGGGTTACCAGTGATGTTTCAAGGCGGGGAGGTGGCGGGGGCAAAGTGGATAATGGGGGAATAGTCGCCGCTGGAAAAGTTGATGGGTTTTCGTTTGGCCATAGCCCAAAAACAATCGCCAGGGTCAAAATTCCGACGGTTGGCCACAGCCAGTAAGAATAAATCGCGTGCCGCAACCCTTTTAATAAAATGCTCTTCAAGCGAAGAGCCGTCGGACGGGTAGTTTTTGCAGGAGAAGGTATTTTTTTGGGAGGAGTCAGAACCTTTCCTGGACGAATAGCGGCGGGTGCCAGCGCCACGCGAGCCTGGGTCACAATTGACCCTGGCCATCCGCCACTATCTTGGTGTAATCGTTTGAGGGTCGCCGGCAGGAGCAAAGGATGAGTATGAATACCCGCCGCGCTCAAACGAGTACGAACGAAACGTGCGCTTTCTTCCTCGGCAAACGGCAATAGTTCCAGTATTTTTGCGCGGGGAATAGTGCTATCCATGAACGACAAAACACGCTCACCGAATCCTGACAAACCGGTAAGCACTACCCGTACTTGCCCTTCCTTCCCGGAAACCGGAGTAAGCAGCACCCGCAACACTTGATCCGGAAGCGTATCTGCATCGTCCACTAGCATTGCTGCACCTACCGCACCTTCCAATCCTCCCGCTGTCAGGGCAGCGGTAAATTGACGTTGCGCATCATCCAACAGGGGTTCAATTCCCAGCTCGGGATAGACACTCAACAGTGCGCTGGGTTGAGTGCCTTTCAACCGTTTTTGGAGTTGCAGTAGAAGGGTAGTTTTGCCGGCACCACGCGGCCCGGTAAGAACCAATGGCGAGCGTCCGTAACAAAGCAGACTGTAAAGTAAATCCAGCCGTTGAATGCGGGACGGTTCCTGAAAAAAATTATCCACACTTGATGCAAAAGGATCGCTTTGTCTTGCACTTGGAATTGAAGTCGATACGCGAGCAGGGGTAGTAGGGATAGCTGTGGGAGTTGCCATGATTTCAGGGTGGGGAGCTAAAAACAGCATTTATGGACAAAATTATACTAACCCAAGTTGCTACCTATAGCTAAAAAACTATAAAACGGTAAATGAACTACCCCGTAGCAAGCTGCGGGGTATCTAAACCAAAAGTCAACGGCAAAAGTATGCGCCCTAAGGGGCGGTGAATTAACCTATAGAGATTAAAAATAAGAATTCTAAAATGTCATATACTGCTTTGTGCATCTGAGGAGCATAAATAGGTTCATTTTTAATCATTTCCATTTCAGACTGGATAAACCGGGCGGGTTCTAGTTCGGATCGGCAAGCATTCGTAATGCTTGAGAGGGAATCCAGAGTGGTTTCAAAATGACATTGAAAACCAACCGTTTTGTCGCCATATAAAAATATTTGATTTTTACAGCATTCAGATGAAGCTACCAGCATTGCACCCTGGGGTAAATCGAAAGTTTCACCATGCCAGTGAAAAACTGTCAATTCCATTGGCAATGTCTTAAAGTGCGGCGGATCCGAGCCTAACACCCTTCTAATTGGAAACCATCCAATTTCCTTTTGGTTATTTTTATAAACCTTGGCTCCCAAGCTGCTGGCAATTAGTTGTGATCCTAGACAAGTACCAATTACCACCTTGCCTTGGGTAATACACTTCTTTATAAATTTCTTTTCTTGAATCAGCCAGGGAAATTTTTGTTCATCGTTGACGCTCATAGAACCACCCATGATGATTAGCCAATCGACGGTGGAAATATCCGGGAGTTCATCCGATTCAAAAAATCGAGAAATACTTATTTCAAAACTCTTTTCTTTTAACCAGGTTTCAATGGCAGACATTTCTTCAAATGATTCATGCTGAAAACAATGCGCACGCATATTATGCCTTTGTTAATAAATTTCTTTCTGCCTGCCTATTGAACGCGGCATAAAAAATATGCTGGATAAAATTGTTGTGTCCTCGCATATCTCTGCGAGAGAATGAAATCCGTACATCCTTCGTATCCTAAAGCATAAAATATATTGCAGTTTGGATTAATTTCAAGCATGAATCACTAGGCATAACTAACACAAAATTAATCAGAGGCTGAAAAAAAAAATTTAATTTAAGTAACTCAAGTTGCTACCTATTTGCCTTTCTCCCCTCTCCCTTTGGGAGAGGGGCCGGGGGTGAGGGATAATTCCTCAACATTAGTCAAAATTCCCTCACCCCAACCCCTCTCCCAAAGGGAGAGGGGCTATTTGGTTATCCACCATAATAGGTAGCAACTTGGGTTAAGTAATATTACGACAGGTTTCTCAGCAGCCGCCGCGCAAGCATCGGTAGCTGCTCAAGAATACCAAAATGACCGCCATGCAATGGACAAAAAGTCACCCCCTGTTGGCTTTCCTGGTGCCAAGGTAACAATGACGTAGTATTAATCTCCTTGTCATTGAGACCATAGAATACCGTTATCGGCAGGGCGAGGGGACGTTCCGGTGGACGATATTGATAACATTCCAACGCCTTGATATCGGCCCGCAGCACCGGCTCGAAATAGTCCATGAGTTCACGATGCGCCTTTAGTTCGGGTGGTACGCCGCCAAGACCATCAATATAGGCCCAAAAATCAGCCGATGGCAAAGTATGCCTGGGTGGTGGTGTAAGCAGCTCTGCTGCCAGCACTGACGGTGCCCCACGCCCACTACAGAACAGATGCCCTGGTGACGGTAATCTCGCCGCATCGATCCGTCTTGTTAATAGATATGCCAGGAGAGCGCCCATACTATGGCCGAATACCGCATATGGATGATCAGCCAATTCATCCTTGATTTGCTCGAATATATCATCCGCCATTTTCTCCATGTCAGTAATCAAGGGTTCACGGCTGCGACGACCATGACCGGATGGATCAAGCGTTTTCAGGGTTACAGCAGGTTTTAAGAGCGGTTCTAGATGTCGATATACCAACGAGTGACCACCAGCATAGGGCAACGCATAAAGATTCATGACTTTGTTCATCTATATAATTTAGATCCCAAGTTCAGGATGACCCAACGCTGCGTCACTGGCGTGAACGTCGTAGGGCGCTAATTTACCAACGTCCATTTTTAATACTCGATCAGCGCAATAAAAATATTTGTCATCATGGGTGGCAGCGACAATTATCCGCCCCTCCTGTCGCAGTTGTGGCAAGATTTTTTGATAAAAGTTTTTTCTAAACTGCGGATCCTGATCGGCAGCGAGTTCATCAAAAACACAAACTGGCCGATTTTCCAGAACTGCGACAATAAAGGCAAGCCGTTTCCGTTGTCCGGTGGACAGGTCACGGCTGGTAAAACGACCATCAATATATTTGGTTTTCTTTTCCAGCTCCATTAATCGCAGCAATTCATTAACTCGTTTCTCATCGACGTTTTCTAGTCCATATAGTCGATCAAACAGATAAAAATCGGAAAATATGATGGAAAATATCTCGCGGTAGCGCTGATAGTTGAATTCATCAATCCGTTGATCATCGATAGCAATATCCCCGCCATCTGGATAATAAAGACCGCACAACAATTTCAGCAGCGTTGATTTTCCACTGCCATTACCGCCAATAATGAAGACAATTTCTCCTTTGCGCAGTGTCAAGCTGAATGGACCGACGCTGAACAGCACACGACGATTATCATCCAAATATGAAAAAGTTACATCCCTGAAATCTATTTTAGCGTCTAGCGGTATTGGCTCGACTTTTCCAGGCGGATTCACCTCTCTGTGATTTTTTTCCATTTCATCCAAACGCGCTTCCAGGGTGTAAATCTCCTGAATAGTGACATTAACTTTCGCCAACATCGGAAAAGCATTTACCAGGCCGTTGATTGGTCCCATAATGAAAAAAATCGTTGCAGATATCTTGAAAACATTGCTTGCTTGACTTTCATCAAACATCGGCACAATAAAAACCAAAACCACCAGCAGGCTATAAAATGATATCTGCGAAAACATTGAATCAAAAATAAGACGCATATTGGCGTCAACCTTTAATTTCCGATATTCCTCCGAAGCATTGCCAATATACTGAAATAGCGCGTCACTTTTACGGCGATTCACTTTCAACTCTTTGAAACCATTTAAGACTGACGAAATGGCGCTAAAGACTTCGGTCTCCTTGCGGTAAGCTGATTCAAGTTTTAGTCTAACTTTTTTATGATGCTCGGCATAAATAGTCAAAGCAACGGTAGTGGAGATAATACAAACAAATAAACTAATAATAGATAAATAACTAAGATAAATAATCACCGCGATTAGCATGACGACGGATTGCGAGCCTATCACTAGCACCAACGCAGCAAATGATATGGCATTACTGTCTTCAGTGATTGGTCGATAAAAAATAGCCGGATCGTGTGATTCGATGAAGCGTAACTCGACATTGCGGATTTTATTCACCAAGCGCAGACGGATTTTTTTGATAAGCTCCTCTACTGCCACTGTGGCCTGAGTCAACGCGTAACGCTGCGCATAAATAAAAAGCAGTAAACCCACGAGATACATAACAAAAAATCTTTCCTCCAGCGCTTTGTTGGAGATTTGTGTTGCGGCAAAATTGATAATCGCCAGCAGTATCGCATTGGATATTCCAGAAATTGATGCCATGAACCATATTTTGCCCTTTGGGGCATTGGATTCGTTAAGATAAAAATTAATTAATTTTTTCATAAAGTTCTATTTATTTATAATGAATTTGAGCTACAGAAATCCTTCATCGCGTTCTTCATCCACCGAGCTTGCCAGTTCGATCCGAGTGGCCATGGCCGCCACCGTTGGCCGTTCAAAAAATTCCATCAAGGAAATTTCGACCTGGAAAGTACGACGTATCTTCGCCACTAATTGAATCATGATCAACGAATTGCCACCGAGTTCAAAAAAATTGTCATCGACGCCAATTCCATCAATTCCCAAACAATGCTCACAGAACATGACTAACTGTTGTTCCATGCTACTGCGTGGCGCGGTGTAATCACCAAGCAGTTCCGGTCGGGCATGGCCGCTAGACGAGCGACTGGTACTAGCGGTTGCAGGTGGCTGCCGTTCCACCCATTGCGCGAGCCGCCGCTGTAAATCACCACTAGAGATGACCACTCGTTCTAATGAGGGCAGCGCCATCAGTCGCGCGAATGCCTCGCATCCCTCCGCTGGCATCATTTCTAGCCCCAGGGCACCAACGGTACTCAGGCCTTTGAGCCGCGTTTCGTTCTCGAATATCCAGCCCTCCCAATTGACCGCCAGCCAGCGCCCCGGTTGTCGTTGGTTAAGTTGCTCGACCCGAGCATCAACATACAGATTGGTTGCAGCATAGGCGGAGAAACCGAGGCCTCCCAGTAGCGAGGATAGGGATGAGCAAATCAGGCAAAAATCGAACTGGCGTTCTGCGAGCAACGTCGCCAGCACCTCGGTCCCGGTCACTTTCGATGGAAACTGCCGCTGGTTGGCAACGGAACCTGCCGCACTCAAAGCATTGTTAAAGGCTATAACCGAGGATTGGCCAACCAAGCCCGCAGCATGGATGATGCCATGGATGGTACCAAATCGCTGTTCAGCGGTGGCAAATACGCGATTCATTGCCGCTTCATCGGCAACATCGGCATTGCACAACAACAATTCACACCCTAGCGCCTCAATTGCCAATAACTGGCGCAACTGGCTCATCAACCGTGGCGGGGTGGCGGGATCGGTCACGCACCTTGACCACTCAGTGCGCGGCGGCAACGGCGTGCGTGATACCAACACTAATCTAGCGGCGACAACTTCTGCCAGGTAACGTGCCAGAGCTAGACCAATATTACCAAGCCCACCAGTGAGTAAATAAACGCCGCCCCGGCGCAGCCGCGCCGGAATCCCATCCACCGCCGGTAGCGGCGCTGATTCAAAATATTCACGCAAGCGGATCGTGCCACGCAACGCCACGCTCTGAGGCGCTGTCCGGTCCGCCAGTTCCGCCAACAGCAGTGGCAAGCGTGGCATGGCGTCGATATCAATTATTCGAGTGGTAATGTTCGGATACTCTTGCCCTATTACCCGTAACGGACCCAGGGCAGTTACTTTGGCCGCATCTGGCGTATGCGCGCTATCCACCGCGCAGAGTCGATCCGCCACCAGCGTCAGTGTCATATCGTCATTAAGATAGTGCTTGTTGATGGCGTAACCCAACACCATTAGGTCATTAAACGCCTGGGTTTCCTGCGATACTAGCTGCTGATAGAGGGCGAGATGTACCAGTTGTTGGGGACGCCACGCGCCGAGCGTCGTGAACAGCGCACCCCAGGCGTCTGGATCACCACTGTCGAGGAAATAACCAGCGGTCATCGTCCCGGTCAGCAGACACTTATCCCCACCTTGGGGAGAGGGGAGAACGGCGCGTGGACGGACCAGCACCACTTCAGCCCCGGCTTCCTGGAGGGCGCGCGCCAAACGTTCCGCTAAACCCGAGGCGTCGGCAATCAGCAGCCAGCGACTACCAGAAGTGATGGTGGCCGTCGCCAGTGACAGCCGCCGCCAGCTTGGAAGATAAAACCAATGACTGATGTCTGGTTCCTTGAGCATCGTGCCGTTGGCGCTCTTTGCATCTGGCAATGCCCGCGCACCCCGCGTGGGATCGATCCAAAAACGTTGATATCTAAAGGGATGGCCAGGTAGCGCCACACGCCGCCGGTTCGTATCAGCCAGTGCTGCCCAATCCAGTTCTACTCCCGCCAGCCACAACCGCCCAGCGGTGCCCAAAAGATGCGCCTGATCGCGTGGCTCGCCCGTTTCTCCCATCCGATGGCGAGAATCAGGCAGCGATGAGAGTACTGGTAACCATGTAGGACGCCGTGGATGCTGGAGGGCAAGCGCGGTCATCACCTGACTTGGCCCGACCTCCAGTAGTAGTCCCTCGCCTGCGGTTTCCAACTCTGTGAATAGCCGATCCAACATGCGGTCGAGACGCACCGTGGTGGAGGCGAGTCGCAGATAGTGTTGGGGATTAGTTGCTTCGGTAGCTGTGATCCAGTCACCAGTGAGCGAGCAAAGATAGGGGATTTGAGGCGCATGGAAATGTACCTCACTCAATACGTTGGCAAATGATGCCAGGAATGGCGTCATCAGCGGCGTGTGGAACGGCAACGCCAGCGGTACCGGACGCCACCGCACCGCGACGCTATTGAGCTGATCGGTCAGTAGAGTTATCGCCGCCTCGTTCCCGGCCACTATCACCTGCTGGGGTCCGATTACCATGGCGATATAGCTATCCCTTGGCAGGCGCGACTGGAGTTCTGCGACTGACAGCGCCACCGCCACCATGCGCCCCGGCTTGAGCGCACGCAACAACTGACGAGAAGCAACCGCTAGTTTCAGGCCATCATTCAAGCTCACGACTCCGGCTAGCGTTGCTGCGACATACTCACCCAGGCTGTAACCAACCAACGCCCGTGGCGTTACTCCCCAAGATATCCACAGTTGGGCAAGGGCGTAATTAATCACATACAGCGGCAAGGGGTCGATGCTAGTGGTGGCACTATCGACACGGGGCATCACTACATCAAGCCCCTCTGGATACAGCAGTGACAACAAATCAATTCCGTGTTGGGTCGCCAATAGTTGCCGACAATGCTCAATGATGGCGTGAAAACGCGGCTCATGGCGATAGAGCAGTAGCGCCATGTTCACATGGTGGGCATCCTGGCCGGGCAATAGAAAAATAGGCGCAATAGCACTGGCTGGTGCCTGTCCCTGCCAGCCAGAGGTTTTTTCACGCAGCTCGGCGCTGGCTCCAACACGATCCGCCGCCGCAACTACTAGAACCCGCCGCCACGGGAAGTGACGCCGTCCAATTTGCAAGGTGTGAGCGATATCCGCCAGAGATTGTTCCGGGTGAGCGTCAATATGGTCAGCCAGTTCGGTTCCCAACTGGGCTAAAGCATCGGCGTCGCGCGCCGCCAGGGGCAATAATACCCAGGGCCGGCCCTGAGCGGACATTGGTAGGGCCGGAGACTCTTCGACGATGACATGGGCATTGGTGCCGCCAATGCCAAACGAACTCACTCCAGCGCGGCGTGGCATGTCAGCGCGACGGGGCCAAGGTAATAAGGCAGAATTGACAAAAAATGGGCTTTCTTTTAGTCCCAGCTTGGGATTTGGTACCTGAAAATGACAAGTGGGCGGGATTTCGCCTGCGTTCAGCGCCAGCACGGTCTTGATCAGGCTGGCGGTACCAGCAGCGGTGTCAAGGTGACCGATATTTCCCTTGAGTGAACCGATGGCACAATCACCAACGCGCTGACTACTGGCGCGAAACGCCTCGGTTAAGGCGCTGATCTCCACGGAATCTCCCAGCTCGGTCGCGGTCCCGTGAGTCTCTACATAATCGATAGTGTCAGCACCGAGTCCGGCAATCTCCAACGCCTCCAAAATTACTTCCGCCTGCCCAGCGACACTCGGCGCGCTGTAGCCAACTTTTAAGGATCCGTCGTTGTTGATGGCAAAACCACGAATCACGCCGTGAATGCTGTCGCCATCGGCGATGGCGTCGGTAATCCGCTTCAGCACGACTACGGCACAGCCATTGCCATCAATGGTGCCAGCGGCAGCGCGATCAAAAGGCCGACAGTGACCATCCGGCGACAGCGTTCCGCCCTTGATATGAAAATAGCCTTGATCCTGGGGAAGATGAATAGAGCAACCACCCGCGATGACGACATCGCACTGATGACTGAGCAAGCTCTGGGCCGCCATCACGGTTGCAACTAAGGAAGTTGAACAGGCAGTGTTTAGCGTCACCGCTGGCCCTTGGAGATTGAGTTTATAGGCAACGCGGCTAGTGGCAAAATCCTTGTCGTTGCTCAATGTTAACTGCCAGCCGCCGACGCTTTCCAATAGCTCAGGATGATTGATCAGATTGTGCAACAAGTATCCATTCAGGCCGACTCCGGCGAATAACCCGATCCGTCCTGCGTAACGCTCGGGATCGATGGCCGCGTGCTCCAACGCCCGCCATACTCCTTTCAACAGTAAGCGGTGTTGTGGATCGAGAATTTCCACTTCGCGTGGAGTCAGGTTGAAAAAAGTCGCATCGAATAGCTCAATTCCCGGTAATTGCCCCATGGCCTTGACGTAGTGGGGATTGGCTAACGTCGTTTCGTCAACCCCGGAGGCACGCAATTCATCGTCACTAAAAAAGGTAATGGATTCAACCCCTGTACGCAGATTGGACCAAAATTGTGTCAAAGTCTCGGCACCTGGTACCCGAACATACATACCAACAATGGCAATCCCTGTTTTTTCTCTGGTGGTTGATGCCGCTGCTATATTCATTAACAATCTCCGAATTCATCAAAATATCAAAAAATTCGCGGCTTTAGCAGTGATGTGGTTTACAGCAAGAAGACACGAAGCGTATAAGAATCTCACGAATTTATTCGTAGTGGTATCGTGGCGCACGATGACGACAAGGGACCGTCCGAGTGCAGTCGCAAGCCCCATCCTTTAGGACGGGGTAATTGACAAGTCCCAGCTGGACCAACCTGGGTTTAGAACATCGGATGACGTTGCAACGAAGTATTAAATATTCGCCCATGGATGCGAGCCGGTCCGTGGCGTTGTTGCCGTGTTCCTCGATCTAACGTTAGTGTCAACAGGCCCTGATATGTTTAAAAATATCCTTACTGTATGCGTCGGCAATATTTGCCGAAGTCCCATGGCTGAATACCTTATACGCCAGAATCCGATGGCTCAAAAAGTGGGCGTTGTCATTTCCAGCGCCGGGCTTTCGGCACTTACCGGATTTCCTGCGGACCCTATGGCGCAGGAACTGTTACGGGAACGGGGCATTGATCTCTCTGCTCATCGCGCAAGAAAATTCACTCCTGATTTGTTGGTTCGATCCGACCTCATTCTTGTAATGGAAGCCTGGCAACAACGAGAGATCGAGCGCATGAGTCCAGTCGCGCGCGGGAAGGTCCATATGCTTGGTCGATGGCGGAATACCGAAATTCCTGATCCCTATTCTAAACCCCGCGCGGCTTTTGAAGAGGCGTTGACACTCATCGAAAGCAGCATCCATGATTGGAAAAATAGACTGTGGTGAAATTTTCAAGACTCGTTACCCAAACTTTTTTTGTACTATCCACGGTTAGCTGCTCCTATGCACCTGGTCTTCACATTCCTGACAACCGTTTTTCTTACAACGCACATGATAACGACCAGGATTATGAAGAACGTGCTGGCCTGATGGATGTATTTTTAGACTTGATGGATGATTCTCGTCCCCTCACACCTATTCCGGTGACCACCATCGACGCAGACGTGATCTCCGCTCAAGACCACGAACAAGCTAAATTGCGACGTGAAGTGAGTGGTGCCGTGCGCACCGAGGATATCCAGAATTATGAATATCGGGTCGGCCCACATGATGTTCTCGCTTTTACCGTCTGGGATCATCCTGAGCTTACTTCTCCCAGTGCTGCGGCCAACGCTGCCATGACGGCAGCCATCTCGCCCCTCGGAGTTTCCTCTTCCCAGGTAGTACCCTCGGACGCCATTGGTCACGGTGTTAGTAACCAAGGAACCATTTTTTTCCCTTATGTGGGTGAAGTGCCGGTCGCCGGACGCACCCTGGGAGAGATTCGTTCCATGATCACGCGAGCGTTAGGTCAATACATTATTGAACCACAAGTAGATGTCCGTATTGTCTCCTACCGTAGCAAGAGGGTGTACGTAACCGGCGAGATAAAAAACCCCGGCATGATTCCTATTACCGATACGCCGCTCACCATCGTGGATGCTATCGCGCGCGCACAAGGTTTCACGCCCGAGTCTGAACCCTTTCGTGTACGGCTCGTTCGTGGCAAACAAAATTATATCCTTGATTTAAATTCTCTTTTTGATAATGGCGATCTCTCTCAGAACTGGATTTTGCAAGACGGTGACATTGTCAATGTGCCAGATCGCAAGGACAGCAAGGTTTATGTCATGGGAGAAGTGATGAAAGCCGACGTGTTGCACATGAATAAAGGCCACATGAGTTTGGCCGAGTCCATCAACCTTTCCGGGGGTCTTAACCAGCAAAGCGCTGATGCTAAACGAGTTTTTGTAATTCGTGGTGTTAATGAAAAACCCACGTCTCCGCTTGTCTATCATCTCGATCTCTCACGCCCGGACGCATTGTTGCTTTCCACCCGCTTTGAATTAAAACCCCTAGATGTGGTGTATGTTTCCACTGCCGACCTCGCGCGCTGGAATCGTGTCATCAGTGGAATTCTGCCTACCATCACGACTTTAAGCACGACTACCAATCGCTAATTCCATTTCATCTTCATCAATCCGCAAAACAGCGCAACATAACTGCATGAATCCTGAACAAGCCGTCTCATCGTCTGAAAGAATCGATCCTTACACATCCAACAGCATTTCCTCCGAAATAATGGAGAATGAAATCGGGCTGGATGAAATCATCGGGATTTTGTTCCAGTCACGCTGGTTTATTTTTGGCATAACGCTGCTGGTTTTTTCCCTCGGTTTTGCTTATACCTACATAACTCCTCTGATTTACAGCGTAGACGCTTTGGTACAAGTCGAAGAACGAGGCGGCGGTAACATGAAAGGTTTCGGAGAACTGTCGCTCCTACTCAGTGGCGACAGTCCAACGGAAGCAGAAATTGAAATTTTGAAATCCCGCGCCATGACCGGCATGGTTGTGGACCAACTCAAACTCGACATTATTGCCCTACCACATACTTTTCCGATTATTGGTCGCGCATTGGCGCGCCGCTATAAGGGCATCGTGCCGGCTCCTCCTTTGTTTGGTTTGAATTCATACGCCTGGGGTGGAGAAGTCATCCGTGTGGAAAATTTTGAAGTCCCGGAAGAATTCAAGAACGAAACATTTACGCTGATCGCCCTGAGAGATGGTGCCTATCGAGTCAGCGATAAAAACGGAAATGTTTTATTAGATGGACGCGAGGGTAAAACGGCAACAAGCCATGGCATTGCCCTTTTTGTGAGCCTACTTACAGCGCGTCCAGATACGGAATTCCTTCTTGTTAAGCAATCCCGCATTCAAACCATCACGGAACTCCAGAAACAATTGGATGTTCAAGAAAAGGGAAGAAAAACCGGTGTGTTATCGTTAACTCTTGAGGGATCGAACCCTAAGCGGATCGTGAGCATTGTGAATGCGCTGGCGAACAATTACCTACGACAAAATGTGGAGCGTCGTTCCGAAGAAGCGCAAAAAATGCTCTCTTTTCTGAATGGTGAACTTCCGCGTATTCGTATGGATACCCAAAACGCGGAAGCCTCGCTAAGTGAGTATCGTTCTCGTACTGCTAGTTTGGGCATGAGCATTGAAGCGCAATCCTTCGTCCAGTCCTCAGCAGAAGTGGAAAAACAGATTACTTTATTGCGCTTTGAAAAAGCGGGGCTGGAGCAACGGTTTACTGGCGACCACCCCGCTTTGGCAACTGTTCGGAAAAAATTGGCCCAGATGGAAGCGGACAAACAAAAAGTAACCGCCAAAATCAAGCATCTTCCAGAAACCGAACTTGAAGCTATTAGACTAGAACGCGATGCCAAGGTAGCCAATGAAGTGTATGTCCTCCTCCTTAATAAAATTCAAGAGCTTTCGGTTGCCAAGGCAGGTACCGTTGGCAACGTTCGCATCATTGACAAGGCGGATATTCCCATCTCGCCGATTAAACCTAAAAAGTCTTTTATTCTTTTGCTTTCAGGGGTGTTCGGATTTTTTCTCGGTATCGGCCTGCTTATGATACGCCGATCATTCTTCAAAGTGGTGGAAAACCCCGATGAAGTAGAACGCATGCTCAATTTGACTGTTTATGCGACTATTCCTCATTCCAATAAAATTAGACAACACAAAAGCCAGAAAGCTGCAAATAAAAGCGAGAAATACACCTTGCTGGCCAGAGAGTTTCCAAAGGACATTGCTATGGAGAGTATTCGCAGCCTGCGCACTAGCCTTCAATTTGCATTAATGGAATCCTCAAATAATATCATTGCTTTTTCAGGCCCCAGTATGGGAGTGGGAAAAAGTTTTGTTTCGGTAAATCTTGCCTTTTCACTCGCAGAGGCAGAAAAACGAGTGCTGCTGATCGACGCTGATATGCGTAAGGGTTATCTACACGAATATTTTGACATGGCGCGCACGGATGGCTTGTCTGGATTAATCAGCGGAAAGGTTTCCCTTGAGAACGCCATTCACTCCACGGACATAAAAGGCCTTGATTTCATACCGGCGGGCATCACGCCCCCTAATCCAGCGGAAATTCTTATGAGTGAGAACTTCCAACGCATCATCAATGAAGTATCAAGGCGTTATGACATAGTCATCCTTGATACTCCACCCGTCCTTGCCGTAACCGATGCCAGCATTATTGGACGCCATGCCGGTATCCTCTTTCTTGTCATTCGCTACGCCCGTCATCCTATTCGTGAAATCGAACATTCTTATAAACGCCTCAAGCAGAGTGGCGTTCGAGTTCAAGGTGTGGTGTTCAACGATACTCCGATGAGTGGCAAATATGGATATCGATATGGTTACGGGTATGGTCGATATTACGGATATGGATATGGATATGGTCAAGAACCCCACGGCTAAAGGCGGGGGCTTGAGAAGTAAAACTCACAAGTTCGGACTTGACCAGCCTAAGTCGAAAGTATCGGACTACGTTTTTGGA
>CAUYTW010000309.1 GCA_963575715.1 Gammaproteobacteria bacterium
GCTATGTTATTTCATTTTAACTCAAAATAAAGTAACTTTTAAACGTAATTGGTATAGTTATACGCCTCGTTAAAGACGCGCATCGTTTCCAGCAAGTCCGCGTGTTGGGTGGAATCGGGGGAGCAGTTTGATTTGAAGCACGGTCTTCATATTGACTATAATATTCACAAAGGAATTTTGATGTCAACTCAACCGGCGTCTGACCGCGCTTTGCGCGGTGCGCTATCCCTCCCCGGCATAAATGCCCGGGCTTCTCGCGCAATTCGGGTGAAAATTTATGAAACAACAGGTTACTCAAACTACTCACTTCGGTTTCCAACAAATCCCGGTTGAAGAAAAGGTCAAAAGGGTGGGAGCCGTATTCAACTCAGTGGCGAGCCGCTATGACCTGATGAATGACTTGATGTCATGTGGCATCCATCGTTTATGGAAAGGTTTTACTGTCGATATCGCACGAGTCCGTCCTGGAGAACGGGTACTGGACGTTGCGGGAGGCACCGGTGATTTAGCTCGAGCTTTTACTGCACAGGTAGGCGAGCAGGGATCAGTGATGGTAGTCGATATTAACGCATCCATGCTCGCTGTGGGCCGGGATCAACTTATTAATCATGGTTACGTTAACAATATTTCTTACGTCCAAGGCGATGCCCAACACCTGCCCTTCCCTGATAACTCTTTTCATTGCATTACTATCGCCTTTGGGTTGCGTAACGTTACCCATATCGATTGGGGGCTTTCTTCCATGTTTCGAGTGCTTCGGCCTGGTGGTCGGCTGCTGGTACTGGAATTCTCTAAGCCAGCACAATTTTTACGTCCCGCCTATGACCTCTATTCATTTAAAGTTCTACCCGCGCTGGGTAATCTAGTAACCAATGATTCCGAAAGTTATCGCTACCTCGCTGAGTCTATCCGCGTGCATCCCGATCAAGAGACGCTGAAGGGAATAATGGAAACAGCTGGTTTTGAACGGTGTGAATATTTTAATCTTAGCGGTGGCATTACCGCCCTTCATCGTGGCTATAAGTTTGGATAAATCCAAAAAACCTAAAAATTTAATCCTTTATTGGCGGGTATCAATAAAATTGTGTAATTTGCAAAAAATTATTGCATTTTATATAGATAATCCAAGCTGCTATCTATTCGTGGTTGCTTGGTTTTTGTCGAAAAGCCCAACGAGCGAATGTAGTTTCAATGGCATAGGTAATAACTTGGTTTTTAAAATGTATAAATATAACATCAAAAAATTATTTAATCTATTTAGTAATGAATATGTATTGATGAATATTTTATTATTATTTATTTTTTTAACTAGAATTATTTACGTTTTTTATTTTACTGATTATAAAAATTATTTATCGAGTGATGCAGGTGGTTATTGGGATAGAGCAATTCGACATTATCGTGGTGAAGATATAGGTTTTATTGAATGGGGGATTTGGCCAACAGCTCCTCATATATTTTTGTCTTGGTATTTTCATATATTAGATTATATTGGTTTAGAGAATAATAAATTAATAGCTAGTTTAGTTGCTAATATAATAATTTCTACAACTGCTTGTTATTTTTTCTATCAAAGCATTAAAATTATTACTCAAAAAATACATATCGCATTGATTAGTACTTTTTGTTATTCTTTTTTTTATCCTAATATTTATTTTAATGCTTTTATTCTCTCTGAAATTCCGGCAATTTCTTTTTTTATTATTTCACTTTATTTTATTATTTCTCCAAATAATTTAATTAAACTAAAATTATCTGGTTTTTTTTTAATACTCGCTTCCAGCTTTAAACCTGCCTATATTATATTAAGTTTACCTTACGCTGTTTATATTCTAATTAAATTAAAATGGCAATGGCGAAATTTATTCTATCTAATTAATTTTGCAATAGGTTTTTTTATGACTGCATTATTATTAGTATGGTTGAATTATAATATTTCAAAAGGAGAAAATTATAGTTTTAGTGGTAGAGCAGGTGGTATTAATTTTTTTATGAAACAATGTGGCATACATGAATTAATTTATCAAGGTAATCATATTAACTTTCATTTTATTCCTGCATCTAATGTACATAAATCAGAATTAGGTAGTTTTATTACTCAAGAACCATTTCATCACGAAGATTATTATTATCAATTAAGTAAAATTTGTATCGTAAAAAACTCAAATATTATTATCGAAAATATAGCTAGTTTACAACAATTATTTTTCGGTAACATGTATCCTAGCGAATTATTAACTGCGAAAGGCTTTATATTTTTAATGCCGATTTCTCAATTCATCACTTATTTTTTATTTTTATTATCTTGTTTTACTATGATTATTACTTGGAAAAATAAAAATATTTTTTATTTAAAAATTTCTTCTTTTTTATTTACATTAATTTTATTTGAATTAATTAGTTTTGTTAGTTTTAATACTGATCAACGTCATTTGTATTCTATTGTTAATTTATTTTTTTTGTTAAGCATTATTGCTTTACAACAATTAAAACAATTTTCTTATTTATCTATTTTTCAATTCATTAAGAATTATAATATATTGATATTATTATTATTTATTTTATTTAAACAAAATGGTTATTTTCATCCTGACAAAATGCGTATGCTATATAAAAATTTAAATGAAGTTAGTCAATCTGTGATAAATGGAACAAGATGGAATGAAATTGGTTTATATAAATTACAAGAAGGTATAACTATTTATTTAGAAGGTATTAAATATAATCGTTTTATTACCCTGAGTTTAGATCATAATGATATTTACAAAATAATTTATCTTAAAAATAATAAAGTAATTGCTTACAATAAAGTTGGTGATTTATTTAGTCAAAAATATGGCATGATTACTTATTATGAAGCTGTTCCTATTATTGCGGTACGTACAGGTTATGATATGATTATTATTAAGCCTATTGAGGGAGATGAACGTTATAGTTTTGGTCATTTAATATTGAATTAATTTGTTTAATATATTAATCCAAATTGTTACCTATAAATGTTAAGCCGTATTCCACCATGGTTGTTATGGTGGAAACCTCGTAACTACGGATAGGTGGCAACTCAGGTTAGACACTATCCGAAATCTATGCGATGATTTAATCGTAGTATTTTTATACGCTGTACAATATCGTTAAGCGAGAAAAAATGAACGAACCACAGGTTTATGTTACGCCGGAAGATCAAATATATAATCCGATTTCACCAATGTGCTCAACCTATTCTGCTCAGGTGGTCTGGTTGACCAAATTTTTTTGGATTTTTCCTTTAACCTTTTATTGGATAACTGCTTCACGTGTACCAGGATGGATTGACGCACCCATGATTGCTAGGAATGTACACCAGATACTTACAGGAACTTGGGTAAATATTCATAACCTTTTTCATATTTTCGGACGTCTTTGGACTTTGCTCATTCCATGGGGAGACTTTCATTACCGATTAAATCTTTTGTGTGGTCTTTTCGGAGCCATTACCGTTCATTTTATTTTTTTGAATGGATTAAAAATGACGCGTAATCCGACAGCATCCATTTTAGGTGCTATAGCCGTAATGTTTGGGCATTCCCTATGGTGGCATTCGACCATTTTGGAAGTTTATACCCTTAATACAGCTCTGATTGGAATTTTATTACATTATATTTTACGTTATCAAGATTCAGAAAATTTGGCCGATCTCTACAAGGCGGTTTTTGTTTTCGGTCTTGGTGTTTCAAACCATATCCTCATGGGCCTTTTTGGTTTTGGTTTTGTTGTCTTAGCTCTGCATCCATGCCAGTGGCGAAAAATTTTTAGACCAATAATTCTTATAAGGATATTTTTTGTCTTTGTATTAGCACTGCAAATATTTTTGTTTATCTTTTTGAAAGAGTTTAATGATCATCTAATTCAACAAGGAGCAAAAACTTTTCATGATCACTGGTTGATTTTAAGAGATATGCTGGATGGCTGGACGGGAGGTCATTTTAAGAATCATATATTTCCGAACTATATGAACGATCATCAAAAATGGAACTGGCGTCTCAATTATTTTTTTCTTCTTTTTATGAATTATCCATCTATCGCCTTTCTGGCAGGATGGACTGGTTTAGTTGTATTAATTAGAAGAAGAGATCTTAGATTCTTTAATTATTTTTTTCTGACTGGTATACTTGTTCAAACTTGTTGGTCATCCAATTATATGATTTGGGATATGTATGCTTTCGGTCTTCCTGTTTGGATTCTTTTCGGAACGCTTACTCCTTTGGGTTTTGATTTTTTTGCAAGTCGCAGCCTGGCGTGGAAAAAAGTGGTGTTGATTCTTTCATGCACCTTGCTGATTGGTCCTTATGTTTATTCTCAAATTCCCAAATGGGATAAAGAGAAAGGGTTCTGGATGGATTATTTTTCATTTTTTAATTATGTTTCTAATCTTTGGGATGCATCACTTTATTTCGGAAATCCTAATAAATTACATTACCAGGCAACTACGGAAATAGCTGAAATATTCTTCAAAAATATGCCGTTCGGAGCACATATCTATGATGATGATGGAAAAGGACACTATCCTTTCAACCTTTATTATCAAAACGTTCTGAAGCGACGTTTGGATATTCGTTTTCATCCGATATTCGGGCCTGAACTCAACCAAGAGGGAATAAAGCGTTCCGCCAGTGAGCTGCTTGGGCTTCTGGAAAGGGGAGAACGTGTTTTTATTTCTTCGCCTTTCTGGCCGGAAAGACCAATTTTGAACGAAATCTATGCGCGCCTCTCTCTTTCACGGCGAGTATCTCCGGATCAAGTAGGTGCTATGACATCGGAAGAACTTGAAAATACCTTCCCTAAGTATGCATTAGAACGTATTCCAATGAGTCAGGATGGGCGTTTTTTTATTTATGAATTCAAAAAACGAGATGAAAGTCATGATCCAGTTTCTTTGCTAAAAAATTGGGTCATCGAAGGAGAAGACATGGTTGTTTTGGATGCCAGCAGCGGTTTTTATTTTTCGCAAGATATCGTCGGATGGAGCGGCGGGAGACATTTATTGTGGCTGGATGCAAAACCGAAAGCTTCGCTGGATCTTCTATTTTTTATTCATCGAGAAATAGAGGCGGAACTGTTTCTGTGCCATACGACCAGTTATGATTTTGGACGATTTCAAGTTTTTCTAGATGCTGAAAAAATTCTCGACGAGACGGAAGGATATACCCGAAATACGGAGCGGAGTAAAGAGATTTCGTTGGGAAAACACCAACTGTCACCGAAGAGTTATGTACTCCAAATTACAATGACCGGAACTCATATGGATGCTAATCCTCGCCATGGGTTTGGATTAGACTATTTGAGAATCAAGGCGGATGAATAAGCGTAAATCACCCCACGCATAAATGCGGGTGCTTTAATGGAATAAAGTCTGGTTTACCAGCCTAAGTCCGAGAAATAGGACGCCGTTGCAACGAAGTAAAAGACTCACCCTAGGGCGCTTCCTCAACTCTAGGCTCTGAAAGTGGCAGATGCAGACAATCTCAGGGGTAAGAGCGAAACGGTTTGTCGCAAGATTCAAAGTATCGAATCCAAGCTGCGTTGCAACATTGGCGAGGGGGGCGACGGAATTAAAAATCCGTCCGTCACTAGGCCCTTACGGGCATTCCGTCTTTAATTAGGCGGTGGCAGCCGGGAAAGACCGGCAACTTCTACTTCAAAATCAAAGTCAACTAACAGGAGGACGGCGCTTCCTCCCCATGGCTAAAGCCAGGGGTTTCCGCGCCGGAAATGCTGAATGATGCGACTGTCAAGACACCCTTGCTTTATCCGTAGAATATTTTAGATAACAAAATGGCGATGGAGCTTATTTGGGGCCTGCACAATTTACGTCCTCGACATCGTGGCTGCGTAGCAACCATTGGTAATTTTGACGGAGTACATTTGGGCCATCAGCAAGTCCTCGGCCAACTTGCGATGCAATCAGGGTTATATGGTGTGCCGACTTTAGTAATAACCTTCGAACCACATCCTCAGGAATATTTTGTTCCAAATTATGCTCCACCGCGCCTGACCCGTTTTCGGGAAAAGGTGGAAATCCTGCGCCGTTATTCCGTGAATCGATTACTCTGCTTGCGGTTTAATGCTCAAATGGCCAATCTCGCGGCGGAAGATTTTATTGAACAGGTTTTAGTAACGGGCTTAGGCGTGCGTTATCTTGTAATCGGAGATGATTTTTGTTTTGGCAGCAAGCGGCGTGGTAATTTCGCCATGCTTCAGCACGCAGGAGCAGCCTTTAACTTTCCTGTGGTTACGCTTCATACCTTTTGCATTGACCAAGTACGGGTAAGCAGTACCGGTGTGCGAGAGGCGCTTCGTCAAGGGGATTTGGGTGGCGCTGAAAAGCTTTTAGGTCGTCCCTACCGCATGGCGGGACGAGTAGCGCATGGTAATCAACAGGGACGTATCATTGGTTTTCCCACTGCAAATTTATTTTTGCACCGCCACACACTTCCTCTTTCCGGGGTGTACGCCGTAGAAATGTTTGGTATTCCTGGAGAACCGCTACCGGGAGTGGCCAATGTTGGATTACGCCCCACCGTAGGGGGAAATCAAGCATTATTGGAAGTTCATCTATTTGATTTTAATTCAAATATCTACGGATACCATGTAGAGGTAGATTTCTTGCGTAAACTTCGGGATGAGCGAAAATTTTCTTCATTTGACACGCTCCGTATTCAAATACTGCGGGATGTTGATCAGGCTCGAAGTTTTTTTGCTGACCGCAGGAAGTCGCCAACCAAATCGATTATTTGTTAGACTTTTTTCTCACAAACGACCAGAGTTCGTCACACTCTATGGTGAGTCGTCACCTGATTTTTTTTAACGATCACTTTACGCGGCGTTTGCGCGTATTTTTCATTAACATATCCCTGAAGCCAGGATTCAGAGACACATACTACCCGGGCAATCTCCGCCAGGGAAATACGCTCCAGTAATAGACGATCAATCAATGTTTTTTTTCATCGGAGATTGACCCTTTATTGGGGTTTAATACAAATTGCCGGCCGCATTCATTGCACCGATGGATTTGCTTACCAAGAGCATTAAAACCATTTTTTACTATAGATTCAGAGTGACAATTTTGGCAGTACATATGAGGAGCTCTTAAATAAACAACCCCGCCGCAAGCGGCGGGGTATTTTTGCACTACGGTTCGCACGCTATGCGGCTCACCTTCGTTTTACAGTGCCTTATCAGACACTGTATTTTCGTACGCCGCAAGCGGCGGGGAATATAACCCTCTAAGAGATTAAAATGAAAAAGGGAAAAATTTTAGCAGTTTATCCTACTGATTGGGGCACTACCTGGATATGTTCAGTTAATGTTAACAGGCCCTACATTATATGGATTGTGAATACATATACGACCAGCGTTGGGTTTGACATTCGCGCATGACTTCATACAAATGAATATGTTTACCTATAAAATTTGAAGCAGATTACTTTCCATGGCAATTGATCTCCACGATTTATCCGAAAATGAGATATTTCCTGTCGCTGGAGTGCGACTCGGTACCGCTGAAGCGGCAATTAAACGTCCAGGACGACATGATTTATTAATAATAGAACTGGCTATTGAGACAACCGGTGCCGCAGTTTTCACTCGCAATGCTTTTTGTGCTGCTCCGGTTATAGTAGCGCGCGAGCATCTGGCGAAGACTAATCCTCGTTTTTGGTTGATTAACAGTGGCAATGCCAATGCCGGCACTGGTGGCCAAGGGCTGGCAGATGCCCATGAAACCTGCGCCGAGCTGGCGCACCTTGCTGGATGCGCGCCAGAACAAATCATGCCTTTTTCTACGGGAGTTATCGGAACCAGACTGCCGATAGCGCGTATCAAGGCAGTTTTGCCTGCGGCCTTGGGCGTATTGAGCGAAACTGGCTGGATATCGGCGGCGCAGGCAATCATGACTACCGATACAGTAGCCAAGGGTGCTTCGCGACGCGTCATGGTGGGCAATACGCTGCTAACGGTAACGGGCATTGCCAAGGGTTCGGGGATGATTCGACCAGATTTGGCCACGATGCTGGCTTTCATCGCCACTGATGCCAATGTATCACGGCCTTTGCTTACACGCTGCCTGACTGAAGCGGTCGAGGAATCTTTTAACCGTATCACCGTAGATGGCGATACATCCACCAATGATGCTTGTGTTTTAGCCGCTACTGGCCAAGGTAAGGTAGTGGTAGACCAAACAGCAGGGCCTAGCTGGGAAGCATTACGAAGAGCAGTTGGGGAGGTATGTCGAACGCTCGCCCTTGCCATTGTTCGTGATGGCGAGGGTGCAACCCGTTTTATTACCATTGCAGTAACCGGGGGAGCTGATCAAGCTGAATGTTTAGCAGTGGCCTATACCGTTGCTCACTCTCCCCTGGTTAAAACAGCCCTTTTTGCGGGCGATCCTAACTGGGGTCGAATTTTAGCTGCGGTGGGACGTTCAAACTTGTCGATGCTGGATGTCAAAGGCGTGGATATCCATCTCAATGAAGTACGAATCGTTCATTCTGGAGAGCCTGACCCTGAATATCGGGAAGCAGCCGGTGCCGCGATCCTTTCGCGTCCCGAATATACACTCCATATCGGACTTGGACGCGGGACAGCGCGGATCGAAATATGGACTTGCGACCTGTCCTACGATTATGTCCGCATCAATGCCGAGTATCGTACCTAATCTATAAACCCAAGTTACTACCTATGCCCCCTGAATCTGTATTTGACTGTGGACTTTGTGGCGAAAACTTCGTAACCACGGATAGGTGACAACTTGGGTTATATTTTTTCCAGAAAATAGCTTATCTATTCGGCGTCTATTTCACTCTTTGGCATTTCTGGAAAGGTTGCCAACAATGCCGCAGAGTGAGGTATCTCGTTAGAAAGACTTAATGGAGCGGACTGTATTTGGGGGAGACCCAATTCTCGGCGACGACGACGCTCTAAGTGATATGCAAGTCCTGTACCGGCGGGAATAAGTCGACCAACGATGACATTTTCCTTGAGGCCGCGTAAATCATCACGCTTGCCATTGACCGAAGCCTCGGTAAGCACTCGTGTGGTCTCTTGGAAGGAGGCCGCTGAAATAAAGGACTCCGTGGCCAGCGAAGCCTTGGTGATTCCGAGCAGCACTGGCTCGAAGGTCGCAACCCATTTATCCTGAGCGGTCATTTTTTCATTGTCCTCCAGGACTCGTGAGCGTTCGAGTTGTTCTCCCTTGAGGAAACGAGTCTCGCCCGGATCGATAATCTCAACTTTGCGTAACATCTGGCGGACAATCACTTCAATATGTTTATCGTTAATTTTCACGCCCTGTAAACGATAAACGTCTTGAACTTCGTCGATGATATGGTTGGCTAGGGCGGATACACCGAGTAGTCGCAGGATATCGTGAGGTGCCGGTGCTCCCTCAACGAGAACCTCGCCACGTTCCACATGCTCGCCTTCAAAAACAATTACTTGACGCCATTTTGGGATCAGCTCTTCATGAGGTTCGCTTCCGTCGCTCGGAGTAATAATCAGGCGTTGTTTACCCTTAGTGTCCTTGCCAAAACTCACGGTACCAGAAACCTCGGCGAGAACGGCTGGATCTTTGGGCTTGCGAGCCTCGAACAGATCGGCAACGCGGGGTAGACCGCCGGTAATATCACGGGTTTTAGTAGATTCTTGGGAAATACGGGCGATTTCGTCACCTACGCCCACCCGTGCTCCATCTTCTTTTCCAATAACCGCACCTGCTGGAAGGAAATAGTGCGCGGGTAGGTCGGTACCAGCGATGTTAATATCACAATCCTGGTCATCGACCAATTTGATCATTGGCCGGAGTTCCTTAGCCGCCGTACCACGCAATTTCGGATCGGTAATTACCAGGGAGGAGAGACCTGTGACTTCGTCCAGCTGACGATTTACTGTGATACCGTCCTGGAAATCCTGAAAGCGCAGGATACCTGCCACTTCGGTGATAATTGGGCGGGTATGAGGATCCCAGGTCATCACGACCTGGTTAGCGGCAACTTCTTCGCCATCTCCGACTGTCAACACCGCGCCATAGGGAATCTTATAGCGTTCTCGTTCCCGCCCATGTTCATCCACCACGGTCAGTTCACCTGAACGCGATACTGCTACCCGATGTCCGGCGCTGTGTTGCACTATTTTGATGTTATGGAGACGTACCACACCCTTGGATTTGATTTGAACATTGCTTACTGCCGCAGCTCGGGAAGCTGCCCCGCCAATGTGGAAGGTACGCATGGTGAGCTGGGTACCAGGCTCGCCAATCGACTGCGCTGCGATAACCCCAATCGCTTCGCCAACATTAACCAGATGCCCACGACCCAGGTCGCGGCCATAGCACTTAGCGCAGATGCCATGACGGGTTTCGCAAGTAATCGGAGAGCGTACCTTGACATGCTCGACGCTATTACTTTCGAGCAGTTCAACCAAGTGCTCATCCAGGAGCGATCCCGCAGGAATCAGGACTTCCGTGGTCCCGGGAATGAACACCTCTTCGCTCGCTACACGCCCTAAAACCCGCTCACGTAGTGGTTCGACCACGTCGCCACCTTCCACTAAGGAAGTTATGGTTAAACCATGAAGAGTGCCACAATCTTGTTCAGTAACTACCAAATCCTGGGCTACGTCCACTAAGCGTCGCGTCAGATAGCCAGAGTTGGCGGTCTTGAGTGCGGTGTCTGCTAGTCCCTTGCGGGCGCCGTGGGTGGAAATAAAATATTGGAGAACGTCAAGACCTTCGCGGAAATTTGCCTTAATCGGCGTCTCAATGATCGAACCATCGGGTTTGGTCATCAAGCCACGCATTCCAGCGAGCTGACGAATCTGGGCGGGAGAACCGCGTGCCCCAGAGTCGGCCATCATGTAGATGGAATTAAAGGAAGCCTGTTTGGTTGCTACTGATGGTAGAGCCACACCTTCGGGTAAATACCCAGTAAGACGCGCCTTCAGCGCGGGTGCAAACGCGCAGCGATCCAATGTTACTCCGCTTGCTTGCTGCTCGGCCTCCAGACGCTTGATCTCATGTTCAGCCCAATCCCGTGCGAAGCGTTCCGTGGACGGCTGAGTATATTCAGTGCCGAGTTTATCCATCATCGCTTTGGCTACTTTGTCGTTGGTGCGTGACCAGATATCAACCACCTTGTTGTAACGCTCGTTTTTGGTCACGAATCCTGCTGCGTATTGCTGTTCGATTTCCTTAACTTCGGCCTCAGCATCGTGAAGGATTTTCCGCTTTTCGTCAGGTACCACCATGTCGTCCACTCCGATTGATACCCCTGAACGGGTGGCGTAGGTAAAGCCTGTGTACATGAGCTGATCAGCGAAGATAACGGTATCTTTAAGACCAAGTTGGCGGTAGCAGGTGTTGATAAGACGTGAGATAGCCTTTTTCGTCAATGATTGATTCACTAAGTCGAAAGTCAAACGCTTGGGCACGATTTCATAGAGCAACGCACGACCCACCGTAGTTTCAACCCGGCGTCGGTTCATCTTTCCATTTGAATCTTCTTCAATGATTCGTGTATGGATACGAGCATGGAGTTCCGCTGCTCGATTTTCGTAGGCGCGGTGTACTTCCTCAAAATCAGCGAAAAACATTCCCTCGCCTTTCGCGCCAATTCGCTCCCGGGTCATATAGTAGAGGCCCAGCACTACATCCTGGGAAGGAACAATGATTGGCTCGCCATTCGCCGGAGAAAGAACGTTGTTAGTGCTCATCATCAGCACCCGAGCTTCCAACTGCGCCTCCAGGGATAGCGGCACATGGACCGCCATCTGGTCGCCATCAAAGTCGGCATTGAACGCAGCGCACACTAATGGATGGAGCTGGATCGCTTTACCTTCGATAAGCACCGGCTCGAAAGCTTGAATCCCTAACCGATGCAAAGTCGGCGCGCGGTTGAGCATGACCGGGTGTTCGCGGATGACTTCCTCAAGAATATCCCAGACCACGGGGTCTTCTTGTTCGACTTTTTTCTTAGCGGCCTTAATCGTCGTGGCAATATTCAGTCTTTCCAATTTACTGAAAATAAATGGTTTAAAGAGTTCCAACGCCATTTTTTTGGGCAAGCCACATTGATGCAATTTGAGCGTCGGGCCAACTACAATTACGGAACGCCCGGAATAATCAACACGCTTACCAAGCAGATTCTGGCGGAAGCGGCCTTGCTTGCCCTTGATAATATCTGCGAGCGATTTAAGTTGGCGTTTATTGGAACCCGTAATGGCCTTGCCGCGACGACCGTTGTCAAGCAGGGCATCAACCGCTTCCTGAAGCATACGTTTTTCGTTGCGCACGATGATATCGGGCGCGTTAAGATCAAGCAGACGCTTTAGGCGATTATTACGGTTGATCACCCGACGATAGAGGTCATTGAGATCTGAGGTTGCGAATCGACCCCCATCCAGGGGCACCAGTGGATGCAAATCAGGAGGTAGCACCGGTAACACATTGAGAATCATCCAGTCCGGCTGATTACCAGATTCGACGAACGCCTCCATGAGCTTGAGACGTTTAGTGAGTTTTTTAATCTTGGTTTCGGAACCGCTCGCCGGAATTTCTTCGCGTAATAGCAAAATTTCTTTAGTCAGATCAATCGTCCGTAGTAGCTCATGAATTGCTTCGGCTCCCATGCGTGCGTCGAACTCATCACCGTGCTCCTCAATGGCTTCCAGATATTGTTCATCGGTAAGAATTTGACCACGCTCCATCGGAGTCATGCCTGGTTCGATAACGACAAAAGCCTCAAAATAGAGTACCCGCTCAATATCGCGTAAGGTCATGTCGAGCAGCAGGCCCATCCGCGAGGGTAATGATTTGAGAAACCAGATATGAGCAACCGGTGAAGCAAGTTCGATATGTCCCATGCGTTCACGGCGCACCTTAGCCAAGGTTACTTCCACTCCACACTTTTCACATACGACCCCACGATGTTTGAGCCGTTTATATTTACCGCACGAGCACTCGTAGTCTCTGATAGGTCCAAAAATTTTGGCGCAGAAAAGGCCATCACGCTCCGGCTTGAACGTGCGGTAGTTAATGGTCTCCGACTTTTTTACCTCGCCGTAGGACCAGGAGCGGATCATCTCCGGTGAAGCCAACCCAATACGAATGGCATCGAACTCTTCGGTTTGATTGGTCTGCTTAAGCAGGTTGAAGAGAGGGTCTTTCAAGGGAGTCTCCTGTTTACTTGATGGTTTTTATGAAAAATGGCAATAAAACCCCGCAATATAAATACATTGCGGGGAGGAATCGTGCGAGACATAGTGTGGCGCGGCCAATAGTCCGCGCTTGCGGCGGGACGATTTATTTACGTTGCTCAAGATCGATATCAATCGCCAATGCCTTAATCTCCTTAACTAATACATTGAAAGACTCAGGCATGTTCGCCTCCATGCGATGGTCACCTTCGACGATATTTTTGTACATTTTGGTCCGTCCGTTGACGTCGTCGGACTTCACCGTGAGCATTTCTTGAAGGGTGTAAGCAGCTCCATAAGACTCCAGCGCCCAGACTTCCATTTCACCAAAACGCTGTCCACCGAATTGCGCCTTGCCCCCGAGTGGCTGTTGAGTAACCAAGCTATAAGGACCGGTGGAACGAGCGTGCATTTTGTCATCCACCAGGTGATTGAGCTTGAGCATGTACATGTAACCAACCGTCGTTGGACGATCAAAGGTCTCACCGGTACGTCCATCGCGCAATAATGTCTGGCCGCTGCGTGGCAGTCCTGCAAGTTCCAACAAATTTTTGATTTCGTTCTCGGTAGCGCCATCAAAAACCGGGGTTGCGATGGGAACGCCTTGGCGGAGATACCCGGCCAACACAACCACTTCATCATCAGTTAAGGAATCAAGATCAACCCGCCGGATACCTCCCGACTGGTTATAGATGCGGTCGAGAAAAACACGTACTTCGGAAATTTGACGTCGATCGTCGATCATTCGTCCGATCATCTGGCCTAATCCCTTGGCCGCCCAACCGAGGTGAGTCTCTAAAACTTGGCCGACATTCATGCGTGAAGGAACACCCAAGGGATTCAACACAATATCAACCGCCGTTCCATCTTCCATGAATGGCATGTCCTCAACCGGAACAATCATCGAAATAACACCCTTATTACCATGACGGCCCGCCATTTTGTCACCAGGTTGAACGCGACGCTTCACCGCCAGATAAACCTTGACCATCTTAATCACACCGGGTGCAAGGTCATCGCCAGTAACGAGTTTTTCACGCTTTTCCTCATAAAGTTGATCAAAATCTTCACGTTGTTTCTGTACCTGTTCAGAGACTAGTTCAAGCTGGCTACGTGCTTCTTCGTTGCGTAAACGAATTTCGAACCAATGGGGACGCGGTACGCTCGCAAGATAGTCTGCCGTAATCTTGGTTCCCACCCGCAAACCCGCCGGGCCACCGTCGGCGATTTTACCAATGAGCATGCGCTCAATACGCTGATAAGTATCATTTTCCTTAATGCGTAACTGATCTTGAAGATCTTTTTTGACGCGTGCCAATTCTGCGTCTTCAATCTTCTTGGCGCGACTATCCTTTTCAATTCCGTCACGAGTAAAAACTTGCACGTCAATGACAGTGCCGTTCATGCCGGAAGGAACTCGTAGTGAAGTATCCTTTACGTCAGAAGCCTTCTCGCCGAAAATTGCGCGTAATAATTTTTCTTCGGGAGATAACTGCGTCTCACCTTTCGGGGTTACTTTACCAACGAGGATATCCCCTGGGGCTACCTCGGCACCAATCGAGACAATGCCGGCTTCATCAAGTTTAGTTAGTGCGGATTCGCCCACATTGGGGATGTCAGCAGTAATTTCTTCAGGACCAAGTTTGGTATCCCGTGCCACGCAGGTAAGCTCTTCGATATGGATAGTAGTGAAACGTTCTTCCTCCACCACTCGCTCCGAGATTAGAATGGAATCCTCGAAGTTGTAACCATTCCAAGGCATAAACGCGACCAGCATATTCTGGCCTAATGCGAGTTCCCCAAGATCGGTGCTGGGGCCGTCGGCAAGGACATCGCCGCCGGCGATCACATCTCCAACATGGACCAGCGGACGCTGGTTTATGCAGGTATTCTGATTGGATCTGATATATTTAGTAAGATTGTAAATATCAACCCCGGATTCACCTGGCTCAGTTTCATCGTCATTGACTTGCACCACGATGCGTGATGCGTCTACAGAATCGACCCTTCCACCACGCTTGGCCTGGACCACTACCCCGGAATCCCGAGCAACAACTCCCTCCATCCCCGTTCCCACCAAGGGTTTTTCAGAACGAAGAGTCGGTACTGCCTGGCGCTGCATGTTTGAACCCATGAGCGCACGATTAGCATCATCATGCTCCAGAAAGGGAATCAATGAAGCGGCGACCGACACAATTTGGCGGGGAGAGACGTCCATGTACTGCACCTTGTCGGGCGTAGAGAGAGTAAATTCATTTTCGTGTCGGCACGATACCAGTTCATCGACTAACCGTCCTTCGCCATCCAAAACCGCGTTAGCTTGAGCGATGACGTATTGTCCCTCCTCAATGGCGGATAGATACTCCACCTTGTCCACGACATGACTATTTTCTACTTTGCGGTAAGGCGTCTCCAGAAAACCGTAATCATTAGTCCGGGCGTAAACCGCGAGTGAATTGATAAGTCCAATATTAGGACCTTCCGGAGTTTCAATTGGACAAACTCGGCCATAGTGGGTGGGGTGAACATCACGCACTTCAAATCCAGCTCGTTCACGGGTTAAACCGCCTGGACCGAGAGCTGAAATGCGCCGTTTATGAGTAACCTCGGAGAGCGGATTATTCTGATCCATGAACTGAGAAAGCTGACTCGAACCAAAAAACTCCTTGATTACTCCCGAAACTGGTTTGGCATTGATTAGTTCCTGCGGCATGAGTCCCTCAGATTCAGCCAAGGAAAGACGTTCCTTGACCGCCCGTTCGACACGCACTAATCCGATCCGAAACTGATTTTCTACCATTTCACCAACACTGCGAATACGTCGATTACCAAGATGATCAATATCATCAACTGTACCTTTGCCGTTGCGGAGATCAATGAGAACCTGCATCACGTCAATGATATCTTGCTTGGACAAAATTCCAGGACCGGTAATTTCCGGTCGATTGACCCGACGATTGAATTTCATGCGCCCAACCGCAGATAGGTCATAACGTTCTGCAGAGAAAAAGAGATTGTTAAATAAGGTTTGGGCTGCGTCCTTGGTGGGAGGTTCACCCGGGCGCATCATCCGGTAGATCTCCACCTGTGCTTCAAGTGGGGTATGGGTAGGATCCAGGTGTAAGGTATCGGACAAATACGGACCGCGATCAATATCGTTGATGTAAAGAGTACGGATGTCGCTTATACCGTTGGCGCGTAGACGCACAAGTAGATCGTTGGTAATCGCTTCATTGGCGGAGGCCAGAAGTTCTCCAGTGGTTAGGTCCACTACGTCGTGGGCAAGCACTTTGCCTAAAACATACTCAGGAGGTACAGATAATTGGGTAATGCCAGCTTTTTCAATCAATCGAACGTGGCGCGTGGTGATGCGTCGTCCTGATTCGACGATGACAGTACCATCCGGCCCTCGAATATCAAAACTCGCGGTTTCGCTCCGTAAGCGATCTGGTACTAAATCTAGGGCGATGGCATCGGGCGTAAGCGTAAAACGATTGGTTTCAAAAAATAGATTAAGAATTTCCTCGGTACCATACCCCATCGCTCTGAGTAAAATAGTAGCTGGTAACTTACGACGGCGGTCGATACGGACAAAGACATTGTCCTTCGGATCGAATTCAAAATCGAGCCATGATCCACGGTAGGGAATGATTCGCGCCGAATATAAAAATTTACCAGAAGAATGAGTCTTACCTTTATCGTGATCGAAAAATACCCCAGGTGAACGGTGAAGTTGGGAAACAATGACCCGTTCAGTGCCATTAATAACAAAAGTACCATTATCTGTCATCAATGGCATTTCACCCATGAAGACCTCCTGTTCCTTAATGTCCTTGACAACTCTGACTCCCTGTGGAGCATCCTTTTCATAAATCACGAGACGAACACGAACGCGCAGTGGCGCAGCAAAAGTGAGACCACGCAACTGGCATTCCTTAACATCAAAAGCAGGCCGTCCCAAACGATATCCGACGTATTCTAAAGCCGCATTACCCGAATAACTGGTAATCGGGAATACTGATTTGAAAGCGGCATGTAACCCCTTCTCGACGTATTGCTCGAGAGAGAGTTTCTCCTGTAAGAATTCGCGGTAGGAATCCAATTGGATGGCCAGCAGATAAGGAACATCAAGAATGCTGGAGCGTTTGCCGAAGTCCTTACGGACGCGCTTTTTCTCGGTGAAAGAATAGGCCATCGATATTCCTCGACGTTTAACTAACAGGAGTCCCATCCCCAAAAATTTTTAGCTGGGAATGAGGTTTATTAAAGGTGCCAAGTGGCAGGTTATCAATTATTTTTACTTATCTAACCCAAGTTGCTACCTATCCGTGGTTACGATGTTTCCGTTACAACGCCCACGATGGAATGCAGCTTCAAGGACATAGGTAGCAACTTGGATTAGCTAACAAAAAAAGGCTGCGTGGCCCGCAGGCCACCAGCCAGATTGAAGCTAAAGGTAAGTAAACCCTATAGCTAGAAAAAACATTTAATGGTAGGACGCCCTTCAAGACAAAAGACAACAAAGATTATTTTATTTCGACCGTAGCGCCTGCTTCTTCAAGCTGTTTTTTGACATTGGCAGCCTCGTCCTTGGGAATAGCTTCCTTAACGGTCGAGGGAACGCCTTCCACCAATTCCTTAGCCTCTTTCAAACCTAAGCCAGTCAATACACGAACGACCTTGATGACGCCTACTTTATTAGCGCCAAAGCTGGTCATTACCACGTTGAACTCGGTTTGCTCCTCAACGGGAGCAGCAGGTTCAGCGGCCCCAGCTGGAGAAGCAACCACCGCAGCAGCGGCGGATACACCGAATTTCGCCTCCATGGCGGCGATCAAATCCACGATCTCCATAACGGTCATATTGCCGATGGTTTCCAGGATCTCTTGTTTGGACACGGCCATTTTATGGATGCTCCTGAAATAATTCCGCTTCAACTAATTCTCGCAGAATCGGATAAAGTTAATGCGTTTTCTGATGCAGAATCTTATGAATATTGACTCTCGATTCAGAATTCGCAGAGTGAAGGTTAAAAACCCATCATTATGGGTCAAAATATCGGTCAGGCAGCTATGTCTTGTTTTTGATCGCGTATAGCAGCAATGGTACGTACCAGTTTCGCTGAAGGTTCTGCCAGGGTCCGAACGAAATTAGTAATAGGTGCCTTAAGCAAACCCATGAGTATGGCCAAAGCCTGCTCACGAGTAGGCATGTTCGCCAATACCTTAAGATCCGCAGGATCCAGCAGTCGTCCACTGAAGGATACTACTTTGATAATCAACTTATTATTGGCCTTGGCGAAATCTCCCATCACTCGAGCGACGCTTCCGGGATCTTCTTGGGAAAACGCCAATACCAAAGGACCGACCAGCTGATCATTCATGCAAGCAAAATCCGTCCCTACTAGAGCACGACGCGCGAGTGTATTACGTACCACCCGAACATAGATACCCTTTTTACGAGCTTCAGATCGTAGTTTGGTCATGGCCTCAACGGATAGGCCACTATATTCTGCCGCTATACAGGAATAGGCGTGCGACGCGACCATCGCCACCTCTTCCACGATTACTTTCTTGCCTTCGAGGTTCAATGCCACGAGCAATTCACCTCCATCGGTCAGTACAAGAGGGTGTATAACGTAAAACACCCCCACCCTTGTCACGGTGACTTTGAATCAGAAAAAAATCCTGTTCCGAACACCGTCTGCGCGGGCCTTAGCCCAAAGGCTATCAATTTAAGGAACGAGCCACCTGCGGTCTATGACGGGTACTGGTTAACCAGCACCCCCAATTTCTACATTTTTATAAAATAAGTAACGAAAAAACACACAATCTCAAAAAGTCATGAGAATGAATCGCCACTTGTGGAATTCTTAATTAAAAAACCATAACATTTATAAAAACTAATCAACTAAATTTGAAATATATGTTTAGAATAAACAGTGATGGAAGGCATTTTTATAATGCAGAATGATCGACACGGATGCCCGGGCCCATGGTGGTGGCGATATTTACCCGTTGGATATAGATACCTTTAGATGTGGCTGGTTTGAGTTTTTTCAGGTCGATCATCAATGCCTGCAAATTTTCACGGAGCGCATCGATCTTGAAATCGATCTTACCGATGGGGCAATGGATGATGCCTGCCTTATCGGTACGATAACGCACCTGGCCCGCCTTGGCGTTACGCACAGCTCCAACGACATCGGTAGTCACGGTACCTACTTTAGGATTAGGCATCAACCCGCGCGGGCCGAGAATTTGACCCAAAGGGCCAACGACCCGCATCGTATCTGGACTAGCGATGCAGACATGAAAGTCAATATTGCCCGCCTTAATGGAAGCAGCCAAGTCCTCAAGGCCGACAATATCAGCACCCGCCGCACGCGCTTCATCGGCCTTGGCACCTTGAGCAAATACTGCAACTCTTACCAACTTTCCAAGACCGTGTGGTAACACAGTAGAACCGCGTACTACTTGATCGGATTTGCGTGGATCAACACCTAAATTGACCGCAACTTCCACAGACTCACGAAATTTGACAGTACTGAAATCCCGAAGCATTTGGAATCCAGTATCAAGTGTGTAAACCTGGCCAGGAATAATTTTTTCGCGGATCGCACGCATCCGTTTACCAATTTTTGCCATATTAGACACCCTCCACTTCAATGCCCATACTACGCGCGCTTCCCGCGATGGTACGTACTGCGGTTTCTAGGCTCGCTGCAGTCAAATCCGACATTTTAACCTTGGCAATATCCTCTAACTGGTTACGTGTGACTTTGCCAACCTTATGACTATTAGGAGTTTTACTCCCAGAAGCAATACCAGCTGCCTTTTTGAGTAAAACTGAGGCTGGAGGAGTCTTGATGAGAAATGTAAAACTACGATCACTATAGACGGTAATCACTACCGGTGTCGGCATTCCTGGCTCAAGGTGTTGAGTCTGGGCATTAAATTCTTTACAAAATGCCATAATATTAACGCCACGTTGACCCAATGCAGGACCAATAGGTGGACTCGGGTTAGCCTGACCAGCTTTAATCTGAAGCTTGACATAGGCTTCTATTTTCTTCGCCACCGAACACTCCTCAAGGCGTGGGTATTAACGCCGCAAACGCAGCTCCCCTACAAAAATAAGTAGATATAACTTGTTTCAAAAAATAGGCCGACCATTAAATTAAACCAATCGTTATGCCTTTTCTACTTGGCCAAATTCTAATTCCACAGGAGTGGAACGACCAAAAATTAAAACAGCAACCTGTAATCGATTTTTTTCATAATTTACTTCTTCCACGACACCATTAAAATCATTAAATGGACCATCAATAACCCGCACTACTTCTCCTGGCTCAAAACGAATCTTTGGTCGTGGCTTGTCCGTTCCTTCCTGCATCCGTTGAAGAATTTCTTGTGCCTCTTTGTCTGAAATGGGTGCAGGTCGATCACTTGTACCACCAATAAATCCCATAACTTTTGGAATTTCGTTGACCAAGTGCCATGTTTCTTCATCCATTTCCATCTGAATAAGCACATATCCTGGAAAAAATTTACGTTCACTTTTACGCTTTTGTCCTTCGCGCATCTCTACCACTTCTTCGGTAGGGACCAAAATTTGACCAAATTTTTCCTCTAACCCTGATCGTTTAATGCGCTCGGTTAATGAACGACGCACTGTACTTTCAAAGCCTGAATAAGCATGAACCACATACCAACGCATCGCCATGAATTAACTCTCAGTACCAGTAAGCAGGCGCACGAGCCATAGCAACACTGCATCTAGAAACCACATAAGAACAGCCATTACTACTACCATGCCCATTACCACGAGAGTGGATTGAAAAGTCTCGGCACGAGTTGGCCATACTACTTTTCGAACCTCACCCCGCGATTCAAGGATAAAGTCCCGCGATTCTCTTCCTATAGCCGTTTTCAAGAGGATAAATACAGATACACCCCCTGAAATTAAAATAATGGCTACCCTAATAAAGATAGAAAAACCTGAAAAATAATAAAAGACTCCAATCCCCACTATCATGACAAGGATCGCTAGCCCTAACTTGAGTTTATCTGGCATCACTAGTACGATTTTGAGTATTCTATAATGGAATACATAGGTTGACATTCATATAGATTGGCAGGCCAGGAGGGTCTCGAACCCCCAACCTGCGGTTTTGGAGACCGCCGCTCTGCCAATTGAGCTACTGGCCTTAATTTATATATAACAGGCCGGGTAGCCCCGGCCAATATGGTTCAATCGATAATCTTAGCGACCACACCAGCACCGACGGTGCGCCCACCTTCACGAATGGCGAAACGCAATCCTTCTT